>JACPVK010000244.1 GCA_016191795.1 Gammaproteobacteria bacterium | reverse complement strand
CGGCTTACGAAGACAAGGTGTCGCGTCGTGGTTTGCGTGTGGGCGATTTGCAGAACACCGCCGCCTTCACCGAAAAACTCAAGGGCGTTATGGAGTATCACAACTTCAGCCTGGTGCATTATTTCAAGGCAGAGCCGGTGGATTTCCAGCGCGTGCTGGATGAAACCCTGGCTTTTGGTGAAAAAATAATTCCGATGATTGCCGATATTCCCGGCACCCTGCACAAGCTGCGCAAGGCCGGCAAAAACATTATGTTTGAAGGCGCCCAGGGTACCTTGCTGGATATAGACCAGGGCACCTATCCCTATGTGACCTCGTCCAACACCACAGCTGGCGGTGCCTGCACCGGTTCCGGCGTGGGCCCCAAGGATATCGATTACATCCTGGGTATTACCAAGGCCTACACCACGCGTGTTGGTGCCGGCCCGTTCCCCACCGAATTGTTTGATGACGTGGGTGATCACCTGGGTAAAGTGGGCCACGAATTTGGCGCCACCACCGGCCGTAAGCGTCGTTGTGGCTGGTTTGACGGCGTGGCCATGCGTCGTGCGGCGCAGGTCAACAGCCTCACCGGTTTGTGCATTACCAAGCTTGATGTGCTCGATGGTCTGACTACTCTGAAAATCTGCACCGGCTACCAGTACAACGGCGGCACGGTCGATTTGCCACCGGTAGGTGCCGATGCCTTTGAACAATGCAAACCGATTTACGAAGAGATGCCGGGCTGGAAAGAATCCACCGTCGGTGCGCGTAAAATCGAACAGCTGCCACAAAATGCCCGTAATTACCTGAACCGTCTGGAGCAGGTGGTAGGTGTGCCGGTGGATATTATCTCCACCGGCCCCGAGCGTGATGAAACCATTATTCTGAAAAATCCTTATGCATAACCGTACAGCGATTTGGCTAGATGTAACAAAAGACCCCGTATAGGGTCTTTTGTATTTTGGCGGCAGCTACGGCTTACCGGTTCTGTCCCATGACAAACCCCAAATGACACAGAGGCACAGAGACACAGAGGCCAGGAATTGAAATAAAAAACTCTGTGACTCCGCGTCTCTGTGTTATGGCTTTTTCTAATATGGGTGTCTGGCGTGCTCCTGCAGTCAGCTCAACAGCCGCATTGACAAGTTTTGGAGCAGCAGTTAAAGTGCGCGCCCTGAGTCGGTTCGCCGGGTCAGTTAGTGAATTTCACACCGTGCAGAGGTGGCGAAATTGGTAGACGCGCCAGCTTCAGGTGCTGGTGGGGGAAACTCCGTGAAAGTTCGAGTCTTTTCCTCGGCACCATTCTTCTCTGTCGCAATACAGAATTTCAATTTCATTTATCAGATTATTGATTCCTGCCGACCCGTTTGCAGTGAATTTCCCCGCGCCGTACTGTCCTTGATTGTGTAGAATGGCGCCTTTCCAAGGTACTGCACATGGCCCAAAAAAAAGAAAACAAGCAAAAAGATTCCAAACATAAAAAGTCCAAAGAACCGTCTCGCGCTTCGAAGATGCTGGGCAGGCTCACGGCGTTTGTAAAAGCCAGCGGCAAAAAACTCAAAGCCAGAACGGGCAAATCCCCCAAACATCAAAAACCGGTCGTCCTGGCTGATCCGCATGCCGAGCGCGAAGCCGGTAATTACGCCAATCCTATCGCCAGCCGCGAATTGATCCTGCAAGTGATCCATCAGGACGGCGCCATGACGTTTGAGCAACTGCAGGTTGCGCTCAAGCTGGTGACCGAGGAACAGATTGAAGCCCTGCGCCGCCGCCTCGGCGCCATGGTGCGTGATGGCCAGTTAATTCGTAATCGTCGTGATGGTTATATTCCGGTTGACGAAGCCGACCTGGTGCGTGGCCGTGTGATTGCCCATGCCGATGGATTTGGTTTTCTGGTACCCGATGAAGGCGGCGAAGATGTATTCCTGCACGGCAAGCAAATGCGCACACTGCTGCACGGTGATCGTGCCGTGGTGCAAATATCCGGTATGGATCGACGTGGTCGTCGTGAAGGCGCCGTGGTTGAAGTACTGGAGCGTGCCAACCATCGCGTGGTGGGCCGTCTGACAGTTGAAAACGGTATCGCCTCGGTGATGCCCGATAACAAGCGCCTCACTCAAACGATTAATGTCCCCATGGATGCTCTTAATGGCGCAGTCAATGGCCAGATTGTGATTGTTGAAATTGTGCAGCAACCTACTTTCCGCACCCCGACCATTGGCAAGATTACCGATATTGTTGGTGAGCACCTGGCGCCGGGTATGGAAATCGATATCGCCATCCATTAACACAACTTGCCGTTTTTGTGGCCGGACGCCGTGAAAGAACAAGTTGCCGGCATGAAAGCCGAAGTCGCCGAAGCCGACAAGCAGGATCGTGTTGATTTACGCAGCACACCGCTGGTGACCATCGACGGTGAAGATGCGCGCGATTTTGACGACGCTGTGTATTGCGAACCGACTGAAAAAGGCTGGAAGTTGCTGGTCGCCATTGCCGACGTCTCGCATTATGTGGAACGCGGTCAGCCGCTGGATGAAGAAGCACATACGCGTGGCACCTCGGTTTATTTTCCCGGCCGCGTTATTCCCATGCTGCCGGAAATTTTATCCAACGGTTTGTGCTCGTTAAATCCGCATGTTGATCGTTTGTGCATGGTGTGCGAAATCATTTTCGATGCCCAGGGTAAAATGTTGCGTTCAAAATTCTTTGAGGGTGTGATGAATTCACACGCGCGCCTGACTTACACCGAAGTCTCCGCCATGCTGGAGCACGGTGACAAAACATTGCGTAGCCAGCATGCCGCAGTATTGCCGCATCTGGAAAATCTGTATCAGCTGTTCAAGGTGCTGGAAACACAACGCAAGCAACGTCACGCCATTGAATTTGAAACCACTGAAACCAAAATCATGTTCAGTGATGATAAAAAAATCGATCGTATCGTGCCCTATGAGCGTAACGAAGCGCATAAGCTGATTGAAGAGTGCATGATTTCCGCCAATGTCGCGGCGGCAAAGTTTATCGAGAAAAATGCCATTCCTGGCCTGTTCCGGGTGCACGAAGGCCCGAAAGAAGACAAGATCGATGATGTGCGGGATTTTGTACTGAGTCTGGGTCTGAAATTTGGCAAGGCTGTGAGAGCCAAAACAAAAAATCCGGCCAGGCCCACAGCAGAAGATTACGCGCAGTTAATTGAACTGGTAAAAGGCCGCCCGGATTTCCATTTAATACAAACGGTGTTGCTGCGCTCTCTGAGCCAGGCGGTTTACAGCCCGGATAACAAAGGCCATTTTGGTTTATCACTGGAAAGCTACGCGCATTTCACATCACCCATTCGTCGTTACCCCGATTTGCTGGTGCATCGCGCGATTCGCCATGTATTACGCGGTGGCAAGGTAGAGCGTTATTTCTATCGCCACAGCGACATGGTGTCACTGGGCGAGCACAGCTCGGCCTGCGAGCGTCGTGCCGACGAAGCCACGCGTGATGCCGAAACCGCGCTCAAGTGTGAATACATGCAGGACAAGGTTGGCGAAGATTTTGATGGTGTGATTAGTTCGGTTACTTCATTTGGTATTTTCGTTGAGCTGCAGGATATTTACATCGAAGGCCTGGTGCATATCACCAGCCTGCCCAAGGATTATTACCAGTTCGAACCGATACAGCATCGATTAATCGG
>JACPVK010000243.1 GCA_016191795.1 Gammaproteobacteria bacterium | reverse complement strand
GTTTGAAATATTTGATGGCAAGAGTTTATGAAGCTCAGCCAGTTTAAATGTCAAAGCTGAAGCCTGTACCGTCACTATTTCAAATATTTAATTAATTATTTTGATTAATAGCCATGCTCGAATTACGACCAAACTGTGAGCTTTGTGATAAAGACCTGCCACCGGATTCAACCGAGGCCTGCATATGCACGTATGAATGCACCTTCTGTGCTGACTGTGTAAAAACCGTCTTACAAAATGTATGCCCGAATTGTGGCGGTGGTTTTGTGCCCAGGCCAATACGTCCAAAAACCGAGCACAGGCCGGGTGCAGGTTTGCTGCATGATCCCGCCTCCACAAAGCGAGTTCATGCAAAATATAACAAAGAAGAAATCATAATCTTTTCCAACAAGATAAAAAATATAAAACCAGAGAAACGCTAACCATCCTGGCGCCAGCGTATGGCGCCATAACCAAAGGGCATTGCGCCGTATTGCGGGTACCTGACATTCAAAAAGTTAAGAACAGTTGCATAAAAGTAAAGCAGTCAATGGATAACGTTATGTGTATTAAAATGAACGCCCTGCTTAAATGGCTGGTACTCCCTGGCCTGCTGTTTTCCCCTGTTGCTGTCTGGGCACTGTATAAACCGGTACGAGTGCTGGCTCCGCAATGGGTGCCGGGCATTACCTGTGTAACAAAAGATATTTGCCTGGAAGATGTCACGCGTTATAAGCAGGCAGAACGTATATATAATGAGTCGCTGGCGTTTGTTGAAGCAAACGTCGCGGCCGTCGAACATCCGCCCCGGGTTATATTTTGTTCAACAGAAAACTGTTTTCAGTCATTTGGGTTTAACAAATCAGCGGCACAGACCGTAGGTGTATACGGCATGGTTATCAGCCCACGTGGTTGGTCACAAGCCTACTTGCGCCACGAAATGATTCATCATATCCAGGCCGAGCATTTGGGGGTATATAAACAATGGCGTTCCCCGGAGTGGTTTAGTGAAGGCATGGCCTATGCGCTAAGCGATGATCCCCGACCGAAACTGGCCGAGCCGTTCCAGCGGTATCGTGAGAAATTTCAGCTGTGGTATCAGGCGACCGGGAAAGACAGGCTTTGGGAAGAGGCGGGGAAGTTGTAAAACAGGTAGCAGAGTGTAATTGTTTCTAATATTAAAAATTGGCAGTGAGGTCAGAGTAAAAGCCATGCATACATAGTTTTACTCTGACCTGGGTTAGTCAGGCTTCAGGTAAATTAATCCAGAAGATAAGACGCTTTATTAAAGGCCAGATAGGTGCAAACATTGCTTGCCACATCACGGGTTACGTAAAGATAACTTCCATTGTCCAGGTTAAAGTGCATTTGATTTGCACGCGTGAATAACGGATTGCTGGGTGTTACATAACAAAAGAAAACCGTTGTATTGTTAGTGCCGTAAAATGTCACAGTGCCATCGGACCATTCCTGAGTCATTATGTAACCGGGAGCACTGGGGTTGTATCGAACATTCATGGTTCCGTACATATACGTATCTGCAACAGTAAGATAGCCATTTGAATGAGTGCCGGCGAATACCGCTACTGGACTCAGAGTCAATAATGCCAGGATAATAACTTTTAACTGTTTCATTGCATTCTCCTTAAGTGATTTTAGACAGGCTACGTACCCTGCTTGCACAAGGTTGTTGATATGTGCATTATCCGGTCTGAGTAACCTGCAGTGATTATATTGTAGCGATTTAAGAGTGACAACTTATAACAGTGTCGATGTGTATTTATTATGAGCGACTTGTCGATGAGAATTTAACAATTGAATGGCCACGTAAGATAAATGCTATAGCATTGTAAGGCAATGACTATATTTTATGTAGGCGGATGCTATCTGTGCCATAAAATTAATTTAACGTAAAATGTCATTACATTTTAATAACACCTGATGACGAGGAAAGTGGTTAGCACATGAAGATTTTAACTTTCTTAAAAAATAATATCACTGTATTGATATTGTTATTGATTATTGGCTTGCAGCTAATGATATTGAATCAGTTTTCCAGTCACACATCACAACAGGACCTGTCGAAACTGGAGGCTCGGTTTGCAGGTATGCAACAAGACCTTAATACGCTTGTTTCACAGCAAACTTATATAACTACGCCGAGTGGCGTGACAGTTAATATCTCAAAAAATGACATTGAACAAGCTGTGGCTTTGGCCGTTAAAGAAGCATTGCCGGGAGCGCTGGTTGATAATCGTAATAAATCGGCTCAAGTTAGTCATCAGCAATCTTATATTGAAGCGCCACTTTCAGCGCTACAGGAGCAAACCCGATTTGAGTCACAACAAGCTATAAATCAGGTGATCGATAAGGCTGTTTTAATGGGGCGTTGGACAAAACAGGACACCCAGGATTTGCTGCCGCATCTGGGTAATTTATCTACTTCACAACGCAGTGAATTAATCAAAAGATTTACCGATGCAATCAGTAATAATCAGATGCAGCTGGATGTTCCGCCACCACCACTATAATCATCAAAAAAATAGGTACCAGAGAGGAATGGCACTTACTTAAGACTGTAGGAGCGGGCCATGCACGCTACCAACAAAGCATTTACCACAGAGGACACAGAGAGCACAGAGGAATATCCGATTGTTTTTCTCAGTGACCTCCGTGTCCTCGGCAACTGCTCCTGCGTTGCTCTACCTCCTGCATCCGTGCAGTC
>JACPVK010000255.1 GCA_016191795.1 Gammaproteobacteria bacterium | reverse complement strand
GTTTTCATGCCGAACCTGTGGCTTGCCCAAACTGCGGGCCGGAGCTGTCATTTCATTTCGATAACACTGTGGTGAATGGTAATGAAGCGGCTTTAAAAAATGCGGTACAGGCATTACAGCAGGGCAAGGTGGTAGCGGTTAAAGGGATTGGTGGTTATCACCTGATGTGTGATGCAACGAATGACAATGCCGTGCTGCGTTTACGTCAAAATAAACCGCGGCCACACAAACCGCTGGCAGTGATGTTTCCATCACCGGCTGATCAACCATTTAAACTGGCAGAATTAGCCGTGGTGTTAACGGATGACGACAAAACCTTTTTGCTAAAACCGGCCCGGCCAATTTTACTGGTGGCAAAAAAAATCACCGCGGTATTATCACCACACATCGCGCCGGGATTAAACGAAGTGGGCATGATGCTGCCTTACAGTCCATTGCATCATTTGTTGTTGAATGACTTTGGTAAAGCACTGGTTGCTACCTCGGCAAATATCAGTGGCGAGCCGGTGCTCACACAAAACGAAGATGTCGAAAAACGTCTTGCTCATGTGGCCGATGCGTTTTTGCATCATAACCGGCCCATTGAACGCCCGGCGGATGATCCGGTATACCGAACCATTGCGCGCAAACCGCGGCCGATACGTACCGGACGTGGTAGTGCGCCCATGGAGCTCACGTTACCCTTTGAGTTAAAGCAACCTGTGCTGGCAGTGGGCGCACACATGAAAAATGTCATCACCCTGGCCTGGAAAAATCGCGCCGTGGTATCACCGCATATTGGTGAAATGGACAGCGCACGCAGCGTGGCCGTTTTTGAACACACGATTCGTGATTTACAAACACTGTACGATATCAAAGCCAAACTGATTATTTGCGACGCCCATCCCGGCTACACCAGCACACGCTGGGCGAAAAAACAAAATCTGCCACTGCACACGGTTTATCATCATCACGCGCATGCAGCGGCCGCCTGGTTTGAATGCGATACTCGCGACAAAATAATGGCTTTCACCTGGGACGGTGTGGGTTATGGTGAAGACGGCACACTATGGGGTGGTGAAACATTTATCGGTAAACCCGGAGCGTGGCAACGTGTCGCCAGTATGCGCCCGTTTTATTTACCCGGTGGTGACAAGGCCGGCCGTGAGCCCTGGCGCAGTGCGGCGGCACTGTGTTGGGAAATCGGCAAAGCCTATGATGCCATGCCACAGGTCGATACATTATTAATGCAGGCCTGGCAACGCAAACTCAATGCACCTCAATCGACATCGGTTGGTCGTTTGTTCGATGCAGCGGCGGCATTAACCGGCGTGCGCACCTGTGCGAGTTTCGAAGGGCAGGGGCCGATGGAATTTGAGGCACTGTGTGGTGGCTCGCCTGTTGAATCGGCTGATGACATAAAACTTGAATTGAATAAAACGGCAGGCCTTTACGTAACCGACTGGCAACCTCTGGTGTCTGCAATGCTGGATGCCTCATTAACGATGAACGAGCGCGCCTTGATGTTTCATGCATCGTTGGCACGCGCCATGTTGCAGCAGGCGAAAGTGATTCGTCATGAACACGGCGTTGATCACGTTAGTTTTTCGGGTGGTGTGTTTCAAAACCGGGTGTTAACAGAATATGCAATGGCCCTGCTTGCAGAAGATGGTTTTAAGGTTTTTTTACCAGAGCGCATTCCGGTGAATGATGCGGGTATCAGTTTTGGGCAGGTTGTTGAATACGGATATGGCAGCTTGTTGTGACTGCAGGGTGGGCACGCTTTTTTGCCCACGCGTATTTAATTATCTGGCATAGGTGGGCACGAGGTGCCCGCCCTACAATACTTTTTTTAATTATTAACGGATAACATTAATGCAAGACACCCACATTTCACTCGCACACGGCAATGGTGGCCGTTATATGCGCGAACTCATCGAGGAGATTTTTGCGCGTCATCTTGCCAATTCCAGCCTGGATGTGCAGGCCGATGCGGTGCCGATTGCATTTAACAGTGAAGACATTTTAATTACCACCGATGGCTTCACGGTACAGCCGCTGGAATTTCCCGGTGGCAATATTGGTTCATTGGCGGTACATGGCACCACCAACGATCTGGCGGTGGCTGGCGCCATTCCAAAATATTTGACGCTGAATGCGTTTATCGAAGAAGGCATGGAAATCTCCGTGCTCGATCGCATTATTAAAACGCTGGCAGAAACGGCTGCTGCCATCGGTGTGAAAGTAGTGGCTGGTGATACCAAAGTATTAAGACGCGGTGAGGGCGGTGGTTTGTATCTCGCCACCACCGGTGTGGGTGTGCGTAACGGCCATGTGTTAACCATGAAAAATATAAAAGACGGTGACGCAATCATTGTCAGCGGTCCGGTGGGTGATCATGGCATTGCGGTGATGCTGGCGCGTGAGGCGTTTGGATTGCGTGGTGATATTCAGTCCGATGCCGCCAGTGTTTTAAATTTGACGACGGCTGCTCACACATTCACCGGTTTGCGTTTTATGCGTGATCCCACGCGCGGTGGCCTGGCAACCGTGTGCACCGAAATTCAACGAGCAACCGGATTGGGTGTGCGCCTGACGCAACAAAACCTGCCAGTGCGCGACCCGGTGCAATCGGTGTGCGACATGCTGGGGTACGATCCCATGTACCTGGCGTGTGAAGGGCGGGTGGTGGCGGTAGTAGATCCGGCAGATGCATCTGCCTTGCTTAAAACCTGGCGTGGACTGGATGAAGGTAAGGAAGCTGTGATGATTGGCAGCATGGATGCCAGCATTCATCACGTGGTAATGGAAACACCGATTGGGGGCGAACGCATACTCGAAGAGCTGGAAGATGATCCGTTGCCGAGGATTTGTTAATCAGATTCTCGTCATCCCCGAATGATTCTGTCGAGGATCTTATGAATAGCCGCTTGTAGGGTGGGCACCCGGTGCCCACGCGTGGTTTGTTACGGGCAATAGATGTCATAGCAGGAAATTTTTTCACGCCGCGTGGGCATATAAAAGACTGCCCACCCTACCTGCTGTCCGCGCAGACCATATAACTGTCAGCTTGATTGTGGGTCGGCCTTCAGGCTGACGCTTTTTTATTATCTGTGAGCAAAGGCGTCGGCCTGAAGGCCGACCCACAAAAGAAAATACACAAAGTTATTTTGATGTGCTCTTATTCGCATCAATTTGTTGCATGCCTTGAAGAACGACTCTTTACCAGCCCTGTCGCGGGCATGGCCCGCTCCCACATTTTTTACTTGCAGGGTGGGCACTGCCCACCACTTGCCACATTGATCATCACCATTGGTGGGCAATGCCCACCCTACGTTCACTGTAAGAGCGGGCCATGCCCGCGACATATACAAGAATGTGCTGGTCTCAAAATAACCCCCTGCACCTGTAAACTTGATTTGGGTTATTTAACGCTTTGTTTGCGTGCATGGAAGAGCGACTATTTTCCAACCCTGTCGCGGGCATGGCCCGCTCCCACAGCTTTTAGTTGTAGGGTGGGCATCGCCCACCGTTTTTTACATCGACAACGACTACGGGTGGGCAGTGCCCACCCTGCATAGTTGGCGGACTTGTCGAACTTCTGGATCTTTGAAACGAACACCCGGCGCCTAACCTGAGTTGTTCCAGATCAATATTTTTCAACTGTTGCACAGCATTGTTCTCTGTAAATTTGTTGCGAATAAGCTTTTGCACCGGGAATAAAAGCGTATATAAAAACAATGTATGCATACATAAGAATTCACTGAATTATCCTTGCGCTACATCAAAATCCTTTTTACAGACACTCCTAAACTTCACGTCAAAGATAGATGGCGTGTGCCATTAACCGTTCATCACCGCTTTCACATGAACGGGTCTTGAAGCCTTCTTCCCCTCAGAATCAAGTGACATGGACGCCGTTTTCAAATTCTTTTGGAGGCTGACATGTCTGACTATTTCGACGAAGTGCTCACTGATCTGGATGAGTATATCGATAACCTCGGCGGGGTATCGCGACGCGAGTTTATGAAATTCTGCACTGGTGTGGCAGCGACCATGGGGCTGGCTTCCACGGCGGGATTAAAAATGGCCGAGGCGGCGAGTAATCCGCAACGACCACCGGTCATCTGGTTATCCGCACAGGAGTGTACCGGTTGTACTGAATCACTGTTACGTGCCTCGCATCCCACACTCGATCAGTTAATTCTCAACGCTATTTCGCTGGATTATCACGAAACATTATGTGCTGGTGCCGGCCATCAGGCCGAAGCACACCGACTGTTATCCATGAAGCAAAATTTCGGCAAGTATGTACTGGTTGTAGACGGTTCTATTCCCACTAAAGACGGCGGCATTTATTGCAAGGTGGCAAACAAAACCAGTTTGCAACATTTAACCGAAGCTGCCGCCGGTGCGGCCGCCATTATTGCTATTGGTTCCTGTGCATCATGGGGAGGTGTACCGTCTACCGGTCCTAACCCAACCGGTGCTGTGGGTGTATCGGAAATTATCAAAGACAAACCCATCGTTAATATTCCCGGTTGTCCGCCAAACCCGTATAACTTTTTATCCACTGTTCTGTACTTTTTAACATTCGGCAGTTTGCCGGAGCTCGACAGCAAGAGCCGTCCAAAATTTGCCTACAACCGTTTGATTCATGAAAACTGCGAACGTCGTCCGCATTTCGATGCCGGTCGTTTCGCTATTCAGTTTGGTGACGAAGGTCATCGCCAGGGCTGGTGCCTGTACAAACTCGGTTGTAAGGGTCCTGAAACTTACGCCAATTGCCCGGCCATTTTATTTGGTGATGTGGGCTCCGGTTCGTGGCCGGTGGGTACAGGTCATCCGTGTTTTGGTTGTACTGAACAGGGTGTTGGTTTTACCAAAGGCATACATGAACTCTCCGATGTGCGCACCCAGACGCCACCGGATCAATATCCCGGCATTAATGAAAACATTGGTACCGGCGCAACAACAGCGGCCGCTGCCGTGGCAGCAGGATTGGGTGGTATTGCATTAGGTGCCGGCGCGGTCATCGCGAGCCGGTTAGGCAAGGAAGATGACAAAAATGCGGCCGAAGAGCGCAAGGAACAGGAGTCGCCGTCATGACGGTTAATCGCAGACAGTTTCTCAAGATGGCAGCAACCGGAGTGGGTGCCAGCCTGTGTACAACGCAGGCGCAAGCCTTGCAACGCGAAACGCTAAAAGTGTCGCCCGATGCAGTGGGTATGTTGTATGACTCCACATTATGCATTGGTTGCAAGGCGTGCATGGTTGCCTGCAAGAATGCCAACGGTATGCCGGTTGAATCCACAGATGTCAATCCGATGTGGGATACACCTCTGGAGACATCAGGTGAAACGCTGAATGTCATTAAACTTTATAAAAATGGTACGGGTGAACATAAAGATCAACTCGACGATGGTTTTGCTTTTATGAAGCGTCATTGTCTGCATTGTGTGGACCCATCATGTGTTTCTGTATGCCCGGTGAGTGCCATGACCAAAGATGCGGTTACCGGCATAGTCGAGCATCATAAAGATCGTTGCATCGGTTGTCGTTACTGCGTTTATAGCTGTCCATTCGGTATACCAAAATATGAATACGATAAAGCGTTTGGACAAATTCAAAAATGTCAGTTCTGTGCACATCTGCAGGCCAAAGGTGAAATACCGGCATGTTGCGATGTGTGCCCAACCGGTGCAACCCTGTTTGGCCGTGTGGATGATTTGAAAAAAGAATCCGAACGGCGTTTGCAGGCAAAGCCTGGCGATCGTTATGTTTTCCCGCGAGGAAAATTCGGTAGTGATCGCCCACCACATGAAGCCGCCATTGCGCAGTATCAGGAACATGTTTATGGGCTGAAGGAACTGGGTGGTACACAAATTATGTATATGTCAGCCATTCCATTCGACAAACTGGGCTTGCCGGTAAATGTTCCGGATTACAGTTATCCATCTCAGGCCGAAGGCATACAGCACACACTTTATAAATGGATGCTGGCGCCGGCGATATTACTCGGCGGTTTGTCTTATGTGGTGCATCGCAATACACAAAAAAAAGATGATGAAAAAAATGCATCTGAAAGGAGGGAGTCATGAGCGCTCATCAACCTGTCGGCGGCAAAATCATCACCCGTCCTTTCATGGTGCTGTCGGTATTATTTATGATAGCTGCGGCTATATTGCTGGCACGTTTTGTACTGGGTCTCGGTCCGGTTACCAATTTAAATGACGGTTATCCGTGGGGCATCTGGATTGTAATTGATGTGATGATCGGCACGGCTTTTGGTTGTGCCGGTTATTCCGTTGCCTTGCTGGTGTATTTGCTTAATAAAGGTGAATACCACCCGCTGGTACGTCCCGCCATGATGGCCGGTTTGTTTGGTTATGGACTGGCCGGTATGGCGGTGATGATTGACCTGGGGCGTTACTGGAATTTCTGGACCCTTTTGTGGCCCGGTTATATGCAATTTAATTCGGTGATGCTGGAAGTGGCTTTGTGTGTGATGGCATATATCGTTGTGTTGGCGATCGAATTTTCACCGGCATTTCTCGAAAAGTTCGGCCTGAAAGATATCCATAAAAAACTCAACAAGGTGCTGTTCTTTTTTATCGCTGTCGGCATTTTATTACCTACCATGCATCAGTCTTCATTAGGCACACTGGCCGTGGTGGCTGGCCATCAAATTTCGGCTCTGTGGCAAACACAATTATTACCACCGCTGTTTTTAATCAGCGCAGTGTTAATGGGTTACGCACTGGTGCCGTTTGAATCCATATTGGCATCAATGGGTTTAAAGCGTCCCATGGAAACACCTTTGCTGGCCAAAATATCCTACGTGGCATTAATCGTTACGCTGATTTATTTAGCCATCCGGGTTGGCGATTTGTTATGGCGAGGTGCACTGGGCCTGGCCTTCACCGGTAGCCTGGATGCACTGATGTTCTGGATAGAAATGGCCTTGTTCATTGTGCCGGTGGTGTTATTAATGAAACCGGCTAACCGTATCAAGGCGCGCACTATTTTTATTTCAGCCGCCAGCCTGTTAGTGGCCGGCTCATTATATCGGCTCAATATTTATATTATCGGTTATCACCCGACGGCAGGTGGTAGCTGGAGTTATTTTCCATCGGTAACGGAAATGCTGGTTACCCTGGGTATTTTTTCACTGGAAGTTATTCTGTATCTGATTTTCGTGAAACGCCTGCCGGTTCTGCATCACGCACCAACGGCGTGACACACCCATGTTTTTAATGAGGAGCAAACCATGTCAAAACGTATCGTCGTAGATCCCATGACAAGAATCGAGGGGCACTTGCGCGTCGATTGCGAAATTGATGGCGGCAAGGTGACAAAAGCATGGTCTTCCGGTCAGATGTGGCGCGGTATTGAACTGATACTTCAGGGCCGCGATCCACGCGATGCCTGGGTCGTTACCCAGCGTATTTGCGGTGTGTGCACCACGGTACATGCCATTGCTTCGGTTCGTGCCGTTGAAAACGCGCTAAAACTCGAAGTGCCGTTGAATGCACAATATATTCGTAACATGATTATTACCGCTCACGGCGTGCATGATCACATAGTACATTTTTATCATTTGTCGGCACTGGACTGGGTAGACATAGTCTCTGCCTTAAAAGCCGACCCCAAAAAAGCATCCGCTATTGCGCAAAGTTTATCCGACTGGCCAATGAACAGTGCCCAGCATTTCAAGGAAGTGCAGGCAAAATTATCCAAATTTGTCAGCTCCGGCCAACTGGGTGTGTTTGCCAGTGGTTATTGGGGGCATGCTGCCATGAAGTTGCCGCCGGAAATTAATTTGATTGCTGCGGCACATTATTTTCAGGCGCTGGATTATCAACGCAAGGTGAACCAGATTGTTTCCATACTGGGCTCCAAAACGCCGCACATTCAAAATCTCGCCGTAGGTGGTGTGGCTAATGCTATTAACATGAATAGCCAGTCTACCTTGACGCTGGAACGCCTGAGTTTTATAAAAAATATCATCGATGAAATGGGCGATTTTGTTAACAAGGTTTATATGGTGGATGTGGCTGCCATTGGTGCAATGTATGCCGACTGGACAAAATATGGCGCCGGCATCACTAATTATTTATCGGTACCGGATCTCCCCATTGACACCAAAGGCACACAATTCGAACTGCCCGGTGGTTATATAAAAAATGGTGATCTTTCCACCTTTAAACAAATCACCAATTATGAAGATGCCTATTTTGAAGGCGGCGTAAAAGAAAGTGTTAAACATGCCTGGTACAAAGATAATAAAGGTCCGTTACATCCCTATGATGGCGTAACCATTCCCGAGTACACCGACTTTCAGGATAACGGTAAATATTCCTGGGTGAAAGCGCCAACCTTTTATGACGAACGCGCACAAGTCGGGCCGCTGGCCAATGTACTGGCCATGGTGGCTGCGGGGCATGAGCCCAGCAAACGTCATTTAACACGCATGCTGGATATGGTGGGCAGTGTTGCCAAAACCAAGATACCGGTAGCGGCATTGCATTCAACGATTGGTCGTCATGCCGCACGTGCGGTGCGTACAGCGGTGATACATGAATCACTGGGTCATCAATGGCAATTATTAATGGACAATATCGGCAAGGGTGATTACACCACCTTTAATCCACCGGTATTTCCAAAAGAAGAAGTGCGTGGTTTTGGTTATCACGAAGCACCACGCGGAGTTTTGTCGCACTGGATTGTGATTAAAGATGGCAAGATCGCCAATTATCAATGCGTGGTTCCCAGTACCTGGAATGCCAGTCCGCGAGATGAAACTGACAAGCCAGGCCCGTATGAAGCATCCCTGCTGGATAATCCGATCGCGGATCCGGAAAAACCACTTGAGGTGATTCGCACAATTCATTCGTTCGACCCGTGTCTGGCCTGCGCCATTCACATGGTGGATACCGAAAAACAGGAACTGGTGCGGGTTCATGCAGTGGGTGCGCAATGTGGAGTGAGTTTCTAATGCCTGCTGAAATTGATTTTTTATTGGGTGACACACTCGATCCGTATCCGGCAGCCGAAGTACTGGTGTTGGGTTTGGGTAATTGCCTGATCGAGGACGAAGGTGTGGGCGTTGCTGCGATTGAATATCTCATGCATCACTACGATTTTCCGGATGAGGTTGAATTGCTCGATGGTGGTACTTCGGGCATGGGGTTGCTGGATGATTTGCGCAACCGGGAACACGTGATTGTGCTGGATGCCGTCAGAACCGGACACAAACCCGGTGAGCTGGTGGTGTTAAAAGATGCACAGGTGCCGGCATTTTTTCGCAGCAAGGTGTCGCCACACCAACTGGCCTTGTCCGATGTGCTGGCGGTGTTGACGTTGACCAATGAGCAACCTGGAAAAATCAGCGTTATTGGTGTTGAGCCCGTTAGCTTGAAGACTCGTGTTGGTTTATCCAGTCTTGTGTCCCGGCAATTAAAACCGATGGTTGAAGAGGTGATACTGCAATTATCGGATGCTGGTTATATCGTGACAGAGAAACCGGAGACCAGTCAAAAACAGGATTACTACCCAAAACAGGTTGGTATGTGAAACAGTTCTGAGGAAAGATATATGAAAACTTTGCGTCTAAAAAAGTTGCTGGCCATTATTGGAATGGTACTTTATGTTCCATCCGTATTCAGTCATACCAGCGGTGTGCATAGCGGCGGAATGCTACAGCAGCTGATCCATATGCTGCAAAGTGCGGATCACCTTTTTATTGTTCTGGCGCTGGTTGTTGTGGTCAGTGTGCTGATTCGGCAAGCCATTAACAAAACAAATCACCAGGACTGAGGAGGCAAGCCTATGCCGGCGCTCATCGAAAAAATGATGCAACGTTTTAAGCAAATTGATGCCGAGCGTATGCAAGGCCTGCCTTTTTATAATGTGAATCTTCAGGTAGAAGCACTGGGCTTTGAAGAAATAGCGGAAGGCTATATCGGTGCGCTGATTACGCCATGGTTTATTAATTTGATGTTGTTGTTTAAACAACAGCCGCAGAAAGCTGTGGTTGTTGGCAGCAAAGTGGCGCACACATTGCCATCAGGCATTTATGATTTTATGGTGGGTGAAGACGAAGAACTGGGTCGTTATGATTTTATCTCGCTGGCATCGCCCGTTAGTATTTATAAGACCCAGCAACAGGCACAGGCATTTGCCATGCAGAGGCTGCGCAATTATCTGACGTCTGTCAATGCAGAACAGGTAGACGAGCATCCTCTGGTCTTTGTCGACCGAAACGAAAAGAAGGTATCGCGCCGGGGTTTTTTGTCGGGTAATACCTGAATATATATTCTGGTAGTTGTGCAGGGCGGGCATTGCCCAGCATCTTTTTGTTGCTTTCGTAGAGCGGTGGGTAATTACCCGTCAGCATGTCTTCTATTCACAACTGAATAAAAATAGCAAAGATTTGTCACAGAGACGCAGAGAACACAGAGAATAATTTATTAATAAAAGCGTCTCTGTGTCTTTGTGGGAAAAATTCTATTAGCTGTAGGGTGGGTATTGCCCACATCTTTTTTTCTTTCTTAGATCGGGTAACTGTCCGTCAGCATGTCATCTATTCACAACGGTGGGCGGTGCCCACCCTACAAGAGCTTAAGCATAACCGCAGAACACAGAGAATGATTTATTAAAATAAATGTCTCTGTGTCTCTGTGTCTCTGTGTCAAATATTTTATTGTAGTAAGAAATTAAATTGGGAAGGCAATATCACCCAGGCGGAATGATTATGTCGGCAGGATATTATTTTGCCGGATAGGTGGGGTCGAACAAATCACCAAATAAACTATGCAGCACGAGCTTTTGTTCATCGCTTTTCGATTGCTCTATTTCTTTCCATGGCACGATATAAAGTATTTTGGGTAATTCCTCGTTGCCCTTGATCGTTGTTACTTCCAGCACAATCCTGTCATTTGCCATCACCGGCAGGGAAATGGTCAGGATCAGAAAAGCGAAAAATTTATTGCGTATACACATACTAGTTAGTCTTTAAAGAACTGGCGAGTTGTTCCAGCCACATGCCGGTTTCCTTGTCCTCGTGTTTGGTCAGTTCCATGTATTGTTTGTAATGTTCTACCGCTTTGGGTATGTCCTGATAAAAAATATCATATACCAGGGCCAGATTATAATGTGCGTTCGCATAATCCGGTTTGTTTGCCACTGCCGCTGCGTAATATTCAGTGGCTTTTTGAACGTTACCCTGATTATATTCAATGAGCCCCATGAGATTCAGGGCGTAGGGTTGATTGGGGTTAAGTAGAAGTGCCTGCTGAAGTGCTTTTGTGGCTTGCGTTATGTCGTTCTTTTTAAGGTAAACCAGACCCAGATTCGCCCAGGGGCCGGCCAGATCCTTACGCTCATTTAATATTTCTTTTAAAATATTTTCTGCCAGATCCAGTTTATTGTTGTTTAACGCGGTAATGGCGTTTCGATAATTATTGCGCTCATTTTCAGAAATGGATGCTGTACCGGTATCTGCCGAACCGGTTGTTGACGGCTGGTCCGGGCGCTTTCCTGATGTACAGGCTGTCAGGGAGGCCACCAGCAATAGTAATAAAAGATTATTGATAGACATTGATGTACGCATCCATTTTAGCTTCGCGGTTGTAACGGGCCGGGAATAATTCTTTTAATTTGGCGTGGCTTTGTTTAATCCAGTCTGTATATATGCCGTCTTTAACACGAGCCAGATTAGTCTCGTAAAACTCAATGGCTTTTTCTTCAAACGGAAATGCCTGGTCTTCAAGTAGTATTTGATATTGCTCCAGCTCTTCGGCGTTGAGTTTTTTAGGGCGCTCTGAATTTAACAGCGCTTTGCTAAAGTCACCGTAAATCCGCGCGATGGAGTAGGTAGACTGGGTGACAATTTCGGATATACCGTATTGGGAGGCCTGGCCGTAGAAATTGACCGATTTAAGCATGGCGGTCTTTTTCATCTTGAGATTGTAATCCAGTGGCTCTACCAGTTTGTAACTTTCATATTCAGACTGGCTGGCCTGGGCCAAAGCAAGACTTGCTGAAGATGATATAAACCGGGTACGGTCATTTTTAAGTGTTTTTGATGTTGACGCGTCTGTTTTCGCGATGGTGTCAGCCCATTTTTCAGACATTTTTTGATTGTTTGCGCTGGCGTAAAGCGTCGTCAGCTTAAACATGGATTCCATATTCTGAGGATACGGTGTTTTAAATGTATTGGCATACTCGGTATAGGAGCGTATTGCCGAGGCATAGTCTTTTTTCTCTTCGTATAGCTCTGCAGCCTGCCAGAGTGCGGCCATTCGGACTTCAGCATTATTGTCTAGCTGGGAAATCTTTTCAAACTCGCGAGCGGCCTCAATACCCTGGTTGGAATTAAGATATGCCAGCGATAATTTCCTGGTTACATCCTGGCTATATTGATTATCCGGATACAGGCTCTGGAATTTTTTGATATAGACAATGGCGTCCTGCCATAAGTTATTGGCAGTTGCCAACGCCACGGCGTTGTACAGGGCGGTGGGTGCTATCTCGGATTGCGCGGCAACATCTGAAATGCGGGCATAGTGCGCATTGGCGTCCTTGATGTTGTTGGCTATTTTACTGGCTTCGGCCTGCTGGTAAATGCAGATAGCCATTCTATTTTCTATGTCAGTACGTTTTTTAATTTCAGTTGTGTCAGCAGCCAGCTCGGTATAGATGCTTTCGGCTTTTGTAAAATCCTGTAATTCATAGTAGGACTGCGCCAGTATGGTGGTGGCGGCATAAGCAATATCAGATCTGGCGCTTTCAGATACCAGCGCAGATACCAGTATGGCATCCTGGTATTGTTTTGCGTTATAGGCAAGTTCTGCTGCATGCAGTAAAACATTGCTGCTGCGAACGTCTTGCGGATATTGCTGGCCAAACAGGGTGGCATATTGAATATGTTTTTTGACATGGGCCTGATTACTGGCCGGGTCTTTGCCGTTTGCGAGTGTATCGGTCAGCGTAATCGTGGCATAGGCGGCTTCTTTATTTAATATGATGCCGTTATCGTAGGCCGCCAGTTCATAGTATTTAAGTGATTCGGACCAGTTTTTATTCTGGTCCAGCAGTTCTGCATATAAATAATAAATATTGTCTTTACGAGCCTGCGAAGCATAGTTCTTTAAGTAGCGCTGATACCACAGGCTGGCATTATCAAAATGGCTTTGCTTGAGGTTTTTTTGATAAAGATTATGGTAGTGAGCGGATACCAGCAATACATATTCCTTAAGTTTTTCCCTGATGATTTTTTCAATTTCCGGATCTTTATTAACTACCCAGTAATTACTGTCCGGGCTGTAGGTTTTATAAAAGTCTTCGATAGCTGTGAAAATCTTGTTATCAAAGCCGCTGTTGCGCCAGATATCAATAATCGCCAGTTTTGCGTATGGCACCTGACTGGATTCCGGGTTGTATTTAACAAACTGTTCCAGTGTGTCGGCCGCATCGGAAAAGCGTTCCTGTTTCAGGTAAGTGTTGCTAACCGTGTAATAAGTGTAATAAATATATTTGAAATCGCGTTTGTCTTTAAAGTAATCATGCAGGGATTCGGCACCGCCGAGATACGAAAAAGACAGGCTGATGGCTCTAAAATATTCGTCGAACTGGGTGCGCTCGGAATCATCCAGTTTATCCAGGCTATTAAAGTCGTGATAGGTCAATGCTTCCATGTAATCATCGACTGCTTCGGTATATATCTCCTGCTTGAATCGCGACCAGCCACGTTTGAACAGGGCTTTTTCGTAAAAGGTATCGCTATTCTGCGAGGCGGTTACTTCAGAGTAGGCCAGTTCGGCAGACAGATAATTTCCGCGGGAGAAAAATTCTTCGCCAAGGCGAAACTGGGTTTCTGTGTAGTAACGCGATTTTTTATATTTTTCCGCGAGCCGGGTTAAAGCCTTTATGGATTTGTCGTGTAAATCCCTTTGATCATACGCTTTAGCCAGCTGGTAAATGATTTTGTCATTGTTTTTGGCGTCCGGATACTCTCGCAGGGCGGTTTCCAGCAGTTCTATGGTTTTATCCAGTCTGGCATCGTACAGGGCATCGCTTTGCTCTGATGTGGCATTTGGGTTGTTCTTTTCCTTCTCTTTGATTAGATTCTCGGATAACTTGAATTCAAGTTCTGCCAGTCGATTGATGGCCGACATTCTTGAATTATCGTTGGTGGCTGAATATTTAAGATATTCAGCATAGGCCTGCCGGATTTCTTCCTCTGATTTAGGTTTGACAAAGATTTCGGCATTTTTGGTTCCTGATTTAACAGTATCTACATCACGCAGGGTGGGTGTAACAGGCGCTTGCTGGCATGCAGATATCAGGGAGATCAGGATGACGGGCAAAATTAAATTACGCATGGTTTATTTTTTATTAGACAGACTGTTGTCATACAGGTTGGCCAGGCCAAATCGTGATTGATTCAGGTAGCTGTTTAAATAGTCTTTTCGCTGCGAAATAATCTGGTTTTTTACCATGTTGTAGGCTGATTTATAATCAGACTGTAATGCATTGAGTTTGCTCATGGATTTCAGGGCAGCCGGTTTGGTGAGGTTGCTGCCGGCCTTCTGTAAGGCGGAAATCCTGTCAGGATTATTGATAAAGGATTCTGGCATTTTCCTGTTAAGCTCAAACACATTGTTGTTGATGACCAGTTCGTAATCATCAAGATTCTGTTTGATGGCGTTTTGAGCAGATGTGTTTATGCCAGCGGGTTTGTCCAGATTTTCCAGGCGCGACTGGTAATATTTTATGGCTTCGTTATAACTGGTGGTGGCAGTCAGTTCCTGGCCCAGTTTGTTATAAATAAATGGCAATAATAAATATGTTTCATCAACCGATAAATCGGTGGTCTGCTTGTTTTTCAGCGCCGAGAGTGCATTCAGGGCGCCGATCAGATCGTCCTGATTGGCTGAGGCCAGCGCAATACCCAGCAAGGCCCGATTGGTATATTTACTACTGGTTTTGATGTTTCTAAAAGCTTCTCTGGCATCACGGTAATATTCTTTCTGGAGCAGGGAATAGCCAAGCACCAGATAGAGTCTGTTGATGATTTCATCGTTATTCGTACCGGAAAGTGACGCACCGGGTTTGAGCGCGCTATGGATGGTGTTTTGGGCGTCGGTCCACCAACCCTGTCTTATATAGGCCACCGCAATGTTTAATCGGGCGTAAAGATAGTATTCAGACGTTTGCGGTATGCGGTCATAAAAACTGATCGCTTTCCTGTGATCCTTTAAATGCTGCAATGAAACGCCCGTCATTAAACGTGCATGGCTGGCCTGCTTTTCAGGCAGGTCGGCATAGGTATCGTCAAGAAATTTCAGACTTTCCTGCCATTTGTTTTCGCGAAAATAGTATTGGGCAAACAGGAATGAAATATTGGACTTCAGGGATTTTTCACCCTCTCTTTTTATGATGTCGTACAGGGCGGTCGCGGTATCCAGCTGGTTATTGTCGAGCAGCAGGGAAATAAAAAACAGAACAGCGCTGTCATCCGGATTATCTTTTACGAGCTTCAGATTCTGTATGACCAGGGACAGGGCATTAATCGTATCGCCCTGATCCAGGTATTTACGGGTGTGAAATTCGAGTTGCTGAATGGTGTCGCTTTTAGGCAGGGTTTTACTGCGGCTTTGCGCCAGCTGTGTGTAAACCTCGGCCGTGATGGCGTTATAACGGGTATTGAGTTGATCGAAGTCGGGCTGATTGCCGGTACCGGCCATGGCATTGTGGATAGCCGACACGGCTATCACAACCAGTAAACACAACGAGCGGGAATTTTTATTATTGGGTGAGTATTTCATTATCGAGTTAAGATTTGATTGTCCATCTCACAGCACATACCTGGCTGACAAATAATCTGTGGCCGGGAGTATCTGGTCACAATGTCATTGGCTGTCTTCAGGGTCGCTAATATATCACCCTGTGTCCGCCTGAGTCTATCAACTCATGGCCGGGCTGAAAGCTTAAATGTATAAAGTGTTAAGAAATATCGCAGCACTGGTGGATTTGACATCGGGGATCTCATCCGTTCAGGATTCCAGATGTGATTGTAAGAAATTATAACTTATTGAAATAATAG
>JACPVK010000254.1 GCA_016191795.1 Gammaproteobacteria bacterium | reverse complement strand
TGAATAGCTTAACAGTTTGCTGAAAAAACGCAGTCAATTCATCAACCAGGCTGTAAACACCTTTTAATAACAGGAGATTGTCTAGTATGATTCGGCCTCATTTTTGTGCAGTTCGTTACTGCTTCCGCAACAGGAGTTAAACATGCCAATACGTCTGGCAATACCTAACGAAATTTTGCCTGGTGAGCGGCGCGTTGCGCTGGAACCCGGCGTTGCCCAGCGTCTGGCCAAGCTGGGTGTCGAAGTGTGTATGGAAAAAGGCGCGGCATTGTCTGCGCATTTTCCCGATTCGGCTTTTGCCGGCGTCACCATTATCGATACCCCGCAGGAGCTGTATAAAAACGCCGATCTGATTTTCAAGGTACAGCCTCCAACCGAAGCTGAAATCAGCATGATGCGCGATGGCGCTGTGATCGTGGGTTTTATGGCGCCTCACAAAAGTGAAGCCATGATTACCAGCCTGTGCCAGAAAAAAATCACCGCCCTTGCGATGGAGCTGGTACCGCGAATTACCCGTGCCCAGTCCATGGATGCCTTGTCATCTCAGGCAGCTATCGCCGGTTATAAGGGTGTATTGATGGGTGCAGATCTCGCCAGTGTGTTTTTCCCCATGCTGACCACGGCTGCCGGCACCATACGTCCGGCGCGAGTACTGGTGATCGGCGCCGGTGTCGCCGGTTTACAGGCGATTGCCACCGCCAAGCGTTTGGGCGCCATTGTTGAAGCCTATGATGTGCGCAGTGCAACCAAAGAACAGTGCGAATCGCTGGGTGCCAAGTTTGTGAATACCGGCGTCAAGGCCGAGGGCGAAGGTGGTTATGCCCGTGAGCTGACCGACGATGAAAAACGCCAGCAACAGGAAGTGCTGGCCAGGCATGTTTCCCTGTCGGATGTGGTCATTACCACCGCGGCTATTCCGGGTCGCCCGTCACCAAAAATTATCACCCGCGATATGGTATCGAAAATGAAAAACGGCGCGGTGATTGTTGACCTGGCCTCTGAAGGTGGCGGTAATTGCGAGCTCACCGAGCCGGGTAAAACCGTGGATTTTGAAAGCCGCATTACTATACATGGCCCCCTGAATGTCGCCAGCCAGACGCCGGTGCATGCATCAGAAATGTACGCCAAAAATCTGTTCAACCTGATTTCGCCATTCATCAAGGATGGCAATCTGGTGCTGGACTGGAAAGATGAAGTTATTGCCACATGCACATTGACGCATAGTGGGGAAGTGAAGAGCGAACGCTACCGCCGCGTGGAGGTCACCAAATGATCGAAGGATTTACTGCATTGTATATTTTTATGTTGTCGGCCTTTACCGGTTACGAAGTTATCAGTCGGGTGCCGGTGATTTTGCATACGCCATTAATGTCCGGCTCCAACTTTGTGCACGGTATCGT
The DNA here is from genome assembly GCA_016191795.1 of Gammaproteobacteria bacterium. Taxonomy (GTDB): domain Bacteria; phylum Pseudomonadota; class Gammaproteobacteria; order SZUA-229; family SZUA-229; genus JACPVK01. The sequence continues at coordinate 4,380 of JACPVK010000254.1, read as the reverse complement.
GCTGGTGGGCGCCATGGTGGCACTGGGTCATGCTGAAACCACACTGGAACAGGCTATCGGATTTTTTGGTGTAGCGCTGGCAGCGGGTAATGCCATGGGTGGTTATATTGCTACCGTACGTATGCTCGAAATGTTCAAGAGCAGTCGTGGCCCGCAACAGGGAGCCACGAAATGAGTGTATTCGTTCAGATTGTTTATTTTGTCGCGGCCGCGGTTTTCATCCTTGGCCTGAAAAAAATGTCGTCACCGGTCACTGCTCGTGGCGGTATCGTCTGGGCCGGTATGGCGATGGTTGCCGCTACGCTGGTGGCTTTTCTTGAGCCAGGCGTTCTGGATCACATGAGCAATGTGGTGTTGATCGTACTCGCCATTGCAGCCGGTTCGGCGGTGGCCTATGTCACGGCCAAACGCGTTGCCATGACCGACATGCCGCAAATGATTGCCATCTATAACGGCATGGGTGGTGGTGCCGCCGCTGCCATTGCAGCGGTGGAGCTGGTACGGGTAACCGGTGGTCACCATCTGAGCACCATTACGCTGTCGCTGGCGGTCACCGGTGCCCTGATCGGCGCGGTGTCCTTTTCAGGCTCGGCCATTGCATTCGCCAAACTCCAGGGTTTGATCAAGAAAACCATACGCCTGCCGCTGCACCAGATGCTTAATCTGGTGTTGTTCGGCGCAACGGTTGTGGTGGGTGTACTCATCAGCATGAATGACCAGCCATCAGCCGCGCTGGTGCTGGCGTTTTTCGTGATGGCGCTGGTGTTCGGTATAACCGTTACCACGCCAATTGGCGGTGCCGACATGCCGGTGGTGATTTCCCTGTTTAATGCCTTCACCGGTCTGGCCGTGGCACTGGAAGGTTTTGTACTCAACAATGCGGCGATGATTATTGCCGGCACCGTGGTCGGTTCGTCCGGTACGCTGCTCACCCAGTTGATGGCCAAGGCCATGAATCGTCCGATCACCAATGTGCTGTTCAGCAGCTTTGGTTCGGATGGCGGCGCTGCCGCTGAAGAAAGCGTTGAAGGTTCAATGAAGGAAATAGAAGGCAACGATGCTGCCGTGATGATGGCCTATGCCTCCAAGGTAATTATTATTCCCGGCTACGGCATGGCTGTGGCACAGGCGCAGCACAAGGTACAGGAACTCACCAAGTTACTCGAAGAGCGCGGTGTGGAAGTGAAGTTTGCTATTCATCCGGTAGCCGGCCGTATGCCCGGCCATATGAATGTGTTGCTGGCTGAAGCCGGTGTGGAATACGACAAGATTGTCGATCTGGAAGATGTGAACCCCGAATTCCCGAATACCGATGTGGCCCTGGTGATTGGTGCCAATGACGTGGTGAATCCGGTGGCGCGCAGTAATCCGGATAGCCCGATTTATGGCATGCCGATTCTCGATGCTGACCGCGCGCGCAACTGTATTGTGATCAAGCGCGGCAAGGGCTCGGGCTTTTCAGGCATCGAAAATCATTTGTTCTATGCTGATAACACCCGCATGTTGTATGGCGATGGCCAGAAAGCTGTGGCTGCACTCATCAGTGGTGTAAAAGCGCTGTCCTGATACAACCGTCGGTGGCAGTTGCTGTCGCCGACGGTTCGTTTCTGATATACGGTACTATCCCCCGATTGAATGATGTTCTGGTTGACGCGCCAGAAGGTATTATACTTCCCTGACATTTTGTTAAATGAGAACCCGCCGTGCAGCCCAATAGTGAAGTATTAGCGCTTTCCAAACAGGGAAAGAAATTGCTTAAACAGCAACGCTATAACGATGCCGAAAAAGTGTTTCTGGAAGCATTGGGCATAGAACCGGAAAACAGTTACATCCTGGTTGGCCTGGGTGATTTGTACCGCCAGACCAACAAGTTCAGTAAAGCCATCAGTTTTTACTCCCGTTTGCTTGAAATCGACGAAAACAACGTCTTTGCCTTGCGTGGCATAGGCGACTGTTATCGTGGCTTGCGTCAGCCGGAAAAAAGTATCGAATTCTGGCTGCGTTATTTACAGGTTAATCGCGGCGATGTGCACGTCATGGTGCGTCTGGCTGATGCTTACAAGAGCATGGGCAATATGCAGGGTGCGGAAAATATTTATCTGGAATCGGTTAAAGTGCAGGGCGAAGACCGCTATGCTCTGATGGGCCTGGGTAATTTGTATTACAAGGAACGTGATGACGACAAGGCGTTAATGTATTTCGAAAAACTGTTATCGCTGGATGAAAACTATGTCGCCGTGCTCACCATGGTCGGCAATATTTATCAGCGCCGCGGTGATTACGTCAGCGCCAACCGTTTCTACCAGAAAGCCACCGAGCTGGAGCCGGATAATGCCTATGCGCTTTACGGTTTGGGTAATTGCCAGCGCGGCATGGGCAACATCGATAAAGCCATAGAGCTGTGGAACAAGATTCTTTCCAAAGAGCCCTATAACCAGAACATTCTTAGTCGTCTGGGTGATGCCTGGTTGAGCAAGGATGATGCAGGCAAGGCAAAATATCATTACGAACGCAGTCTGGATATCGATTTTGATGCGTTCGCATTAATTGGTCTGTCGCATATTGCCCGTATACAAAAAAATTTCGCCGATGCCGAAGCCTGCTGTAATAGGGTGTTACGCGAAAAACCGGGCTTTGAACGCGCACTGGAAGAATTGTCGCTGGTGTTGATTGATAAGGATCGAGCCGCGAAAGGTTAATGTGTTCGCAGGCCTTGTAGTGGATGTGTAGTAGCTGGTTTATGTTTGGCGACGAGTTTAATATTGTCATTATCCCCCCTCTCCTCCCTGTAGCATAAAGAAACACAAACATTGACCAGTGGATCTGGCTGGATATGTCCTTCAGGTTTTCATATGTTAGTCAGTCCTGCATGGAGTGATGTGTAATATAATCGGCCACATAAATTATCCACGCTGTTTTTTCCGGAATTTCACCGGGTAAAAAACGTAAAATTATGACAGGTTAATTTTCAATAAGAACGAGGAAGTCAGCGGGTGAAATCCAGCCCCCTTGAAAAAAATATACTCATGCAACGCGAAATGTTGACTCGCCTGCTGAGTGAAGCCATGCATGACCTGGCCGTGCGTTGTGCGCAAGTGATCGATGTGCGCAATTCACTCGAAACCTTGCTAATCAATGCCCTGCCGAAGTTTTCCTATTGCAAGCATCTTTATGTATTAAATGCCGGTGGAATTCAGATTACCGATAACATTCTCCAGGGCGGTGCCGAGCATGAACACTTTGGTCGGGATCGCAGTGACCGGCCTTATATGCAGGATATTATCGGCACCACCGATTTTAAATTATCCGAAGCATACATCAGTCGTAATAAAAAACGCCAGTCACTCACTGCGATACAGGTGATAAGGAATCATCGTGGTGATCACATAGGGTATCTGGGTGCAGATTTCGACATGCGGGAGTTGCCACATACGGAGAGTGGCTACAAGGAACCGGAAGTATGGCGACAGATCAAGGGTGATCCGGCGATACGTAGCGGCGTGTTTTTACAGAGACGTATTGAAAGCATAATGGATTCAAAGCTGGATCAGGTATTGGCCATCATGAATGAATTGATTACCGAGCACGGTATATTTCATGGCAAGTTACACTTTTCCAGTAACCGCGGAACAATCTGGCAAATTGATGATCCGTTTGTTTATCAGATCCTGGGAATTAACGAATTAACCAATCCGGATATTTGTCTTGCCTACCCGCGCCGTCATTATCCTGCGCGTGCTATTGTGCCGCCTGAACGGGTGATGCCGGTGTTTGAAATGTTTCGCAAACTTCGTTTTGCCGATGAGAATGTTTATTTGCGAGCAGGTTCGCTCAACATTATTAACGGCATGGTGGGGCTCAATTTTTCCTGCGATGGCTCACATTACATGCCGTTTGATGAGTTTCTGGATAAAAGTACAGAGTTCTGGTTTGGGACGATTGGAGAATTAAAAAGGTCCTGATTTCAATTCATTGATCAGGAAATATGAAAAACCAGCAAAATCATTCCAGCCAGCCATGTCAGGCTGCTGACACCCAGTGATAACCCCAGAAAAACAGGATTGCCCAGTAACATCGCGCGAACGATGGATGACATCATCTCCTGAACCTCCTTCGTCATTTCACGGGTGTCGTCAAATGATCTGAATACCTTCATGGTATCGGTGAGTTGCGTATTGCTGCCTTGCATGCGAGAAAAAACACCATCATTTTGCTGAAAAAAATTATTGGTTTTGTTCCAGGCATCGGCGCTGATATTTTTCATTTTTGCAGGCAGTCGCAATACATCACGTAAGGCGAAGTACAGAAACCACTGATGCACTATGATTAGTATTAATACAAAAAATACCGGTGTCATCCACAATATGGAAGCGTCGGTAT
>JACPVK010000253.1 GCA_016191795.1 Gammaproteobacteria bacterium | reverse complement strand
CCGATATGCAATTTAAAGGCAGATTTTTTCAGATTGTAATCCGCCCAGGGAAACAACTTCATGGATACATCCAGCAAGGTTCCATCCATTGAAAACAGTTTGTTCTTGAAGCGAAAGCCATGTTTTGGCGAACTCTTGACGCAGCGCTGATAAAGCAACTCAAAAAGCTGGGTATAGAACTGGTAGTCACGTTGTTCGTTCGCTCTTGCCAGCGAGGATTTGCTAACGGATTGATTGCCAAGATGGTAATGAAGATGGCTCTGGGCATTCATGCAGTTTTCTATGTCACGTAAACTCCGACGGCCATTTAATTGGCCAACCGTCAGCGCAATAAACTGGCTCCAGCGGGTCAATGAGGTGCTCCGTACCTTGCCATCGACTTGATTTGCCAGCTTTTCAAATTCATGTCTGGGTAATAATTTGAGTAGTTGCGATAACACAGTGTTAGAATGTGACATGGCTTAAATCCTCGATGTTTGCAGTGTTTTCTAGACAACTACATTGTATCAATATCGATGGGTTTAAGCCTCTTTCATATTATTACTGGGACAGCAGTGGGTCAGACTCCTTGATCTCTTAAAAATCAAACCCTGCGGAACCGGATTGCCGATTTTTTATACATAAGCTTCTTTTTTGCCTTTTTTATACTGGCGACCATCAAGTTAATGGTTAATGATGGAAGCTGGATCTATTATTTTTCTGCTTGGCATTTCCATGCTTGTGATATACAGACTAATCAAAAGCAGGCTCTCATATTCTAAACTTAACCCGTAGCAAGTAACCCGAATACCCGAAACACCCAAACCACAACCCCCCGGATTCCACTGCGTTACATCCGGGCTACGACAGCACGCCGGACTATTCGTGAGCACCCGTAGCCCGGATGCAGTGCAACGGAATTCGCTGCCTTACCGAATATCTGTCATTAAGGATGGAGGAAAAGCAATATGCTCAAATTCGAACGCTATCCCCACATCAATGACCTGATACAACATTATATAAATGCAACAGGGAATAAGTCCATATCCAGAATTATGAAAACCGGTGTTTTAACCGAAGCCGATGCAATTAAGTTCTCCGAGTTTTTATGGAGCATGGTTGAAAAAATAAATGAGGACGAAGAAAAAGGCAATATAGTATTAGGCAGCGCCGATAATACTGACATGCTCCCGGATTTGAACTACGAGATCTCGAAATACATGAAGAAAGCGGGCTTTTATTCCGTATGGGAAAAGATATCCGAATCGAATATCTAAACAAAACTGGATGATTCGCAAGATGCGCCTCCAGCGACAGAAGTAGCAAGTAGCCCGGATACAGAAAAAACAAAAAAGTATTTGGGGTCAGTGTAAAAATTAATCTTGTCTGTATCGCATTCCATTAGACGAGTTTTTACACTGACCCAAAATATTCCCAAATATTCCACATGATGTGCTGACGCAGTCCGCGCAAGTCAGATCTGCGAGGCGTAATCTGACGCATGAGAACAAGTGGTGCAGGAGCGGGCCATGCCCGCGACTCCTTGATCAAAAGCTGAAGTCCGCAAACAAACGCAAATAAGGCAAAAGCTTTTTTATTAGCGTTCATTTGCGTTTATTTGCGGGCTCATTCTTTTATGGTTTTGTCGCGGGCATGGCCCGCTCCTGCAGTCTTAAGTATGTGCCGTTCGGGACAGGCCTTACATTTTACATCAGAGATGCGCTCGGGTTCAGGCCTTAAAACAAACCGGATCAGAGTGAAAATTATATTCACCGATACCGCACAGGGCGCAACAAGTGCAACACATTACGCCAAATTAAAAAACACGGCGCAATACCCGCTGGTTGTGGCGCCCTGCTCTCTGGGCATAGTTGCTGACTATCAGCAATCCCGATACCAGCGACAATAATGACAAGCCGGGTTACACTAGACGCCCATGACTAAAGGATTAACAGCACACCAATCCACTTCGCAAATCACGTGCGAAATCTGCGGCTGCGCTATCAATCATCCCGATACATTATTAATTACCGATCCCGAATACCCGGTTTGCCGTGCATTTGATTGTCGCAAGAACCTGGGCCATAAAAAATCCATGAATCCGGCCTTGTTTAAGGCGCATATCGCGTTTCAGAGAAAGCTGCATGCAGAGCGCATTAACCGGGAGGCCAAACAGAAAAAACACATTGAGGAAGTTACTGCACGCGAAAATAAAGAACACAAACAGGTTCTGCGATCCGTGTTAGACAATCATCCGGCACTGAACAAAAATAATCTACACATGCTGGTCATTCCATCCGGGATGACACAATTGACCCCGCTCCAGAACGAACGACTGGCTGAATATACGCAACACCTGACTAACATCATCAAACAGGCTGCCGACTATACCTGTGCGACTGACGTGGTACAGGATCAGCATTATGTGGCGCACGAAAAACTGGCAAAACTTGAACAGCAATTCGCGAAATACCCCGCGTTACACACCATCAGTGACAAGGTATGCAACCTGTGCCGAGGTGGTTGCTGCGCATCTGGCAAGGAGCACGCCTATCTGTCTGTGATTACCATGCGACGTTATATGGATAATTTTCCAGCCATGACACAGCAAGCCCTGGTCGATAAATACCTGTCTCATATTCATACAGAAACCATTGAAGACTCCTGTATTAATCAGACGGCAACCGGTTGCGCCTTACCCAGAGAATTACGCTCCGACATTTGTAATGAATATTACTGTAGCGCCTTAAAACAGTACCAGGCGCTCCAAATCGATAGAGTCGGGACAGACTCGGCATTGGTAATACAACGGTCTGCCACGCACTGGAACCAGTTTAATCCGCAAGTACGTAATGATATCAATCGGGTGGCACTGATTGACGAGCATAAAACACACATCATCCCCGTATCTCTTCCAGCCAGTACTGGCCAGATCACCCGTTAGCCTGAATTTTTCATCAAATTGCTCACGGCAAAACCGTTGACTGAAGTCGAACCTACAAAAGCAGCGATATTCCTGTCGGTCGGCCTTTAAGCTGACGCTTTTTCATAGGGTACAAATCGTCCTATGTTAACGCGGCGCTGGAAAATTCCGGCCGCCATGCCGCTGGACATAATTTGATCAGGCTCCTTAAAACTGGGCCAACCCTTTACCCTGGCAAGTTAACTTACCTATTAGGCATATCTAAACTATATTAATCCATAGATCCGCCTCTAAAAGGACCTGTTTATGAACGAGAACCCAAAGCACATTCTTCATGTAGAAGATGATGTATCAGTCCAGAAATATATCAGCACCCTGATCTCCGGCCTCGCTAGGGTTACTTCAGTCAGCACACTCAGGGATGCACAGGCCCGGGTTAAAGAAACTCGTTATGATCTGATCATTATTGATTTCACCTTACCCGACGGCTCCGGGTCCGAGCTCATAGGCCAGCTGGCCAAACAGGATCCATCCATACCCATTATTGTTTTTTCAGCACATGAGATTGCCAACACCATGCTGAATGTTAAACAGACTTTTCTGAAAAACCGTTACAGCCCAAAAATATTCCTGGATACGGTTACCAAATATCTCGGCAATACCTGACCACCATCAATCATAAGAAACAGCAAACAACCTCATTTGAGCGACGCATGAATAACATTTACAAAACACCGGATGCAGAACTGGTACAGCCTGCTACATCAGGTAACCAGCTCGCGTTATATAAAATATCCGGCGTTGGTATTGCCACGTTTTTTGGATCTTTGATAGCCGGTGGTTACCTGGCTGCCTATAACCTGAAGGCACTGGGTAGACATCACGAAGCCAGGAATGTCATGATTACCACCGTAACGGCATCTGCACTCCTCGTTATAGTTTCATATACCCTGCCAGCACGCTTCAACCTACCCGGGATCGCGGCTGGCATAGTGCAGACCATGATCATGGTGCAATTTTCAAAAAAATGGTTTGCTTATGATATTGCGTCACACATGACTAACCATGGAAAAATGCACTCCAACTGGAATGCCTTTGGCATTTCCATACTGTTTCTGTTACTCCTGCTGGGAATTATTTTTCTGATTGCCTATTTCCTTGCCATCTAGTGTCCAGACATATCGTATATTGAGCAAGAACATACCGAATAAAGGAAGCCCATGAAAATACTATCGTTGTTAATTCTGGTTGTTGTTTTGTCCGCATGCAGTGAAAAACAGATGGAGGAATTTGCCTTTCGAAAAACGCTCGAATACCAGTTAACAGATTTATGCGGCGAGGACGAGGCATGTATAGCCGCCGTTAAAGATCAGACCAGGGCGTGCATGGAAAAAAGCGACTGGTACAAGTATGTGAAGGACCAGGATAACCAGGCAGAACTCGACAGATTTACCTCTGCCTTTTATGCCTGCCTTGTTGACCCCGATGGCAACCCCTATTTTTTGAACAAACCCGCAGCCGGTGAGGACAAATCAACATAAAAAAATGCAGATAATATTCACATCCTGACTGTCCGCAAGGTAGTATGCTACGCGACTAACAAATACACCCCCACATCCCGGGGTTACCAGCGGCTATCAGCCCGCACCGGGACTCATCAGGAAGCGTTATGACTACGTTATTGTATGTACTGTTCTGGCTGTCGCTGTTTCTGGTTATCTATAATTACCTGCTGTATCCCCTGCTGGTGTTTGTGCTCTCCCGATTTCGTGAGCTAAAGTATGACTGCTACACCCGAGATGATGACCTGCCTTCAGTCTGCCTTATCATTCCTGCGTTAGGTGATGTCGCCACCATCAGGACCAAAATCAGAAACACGCTGCGACTGTCGTATCCGGAAAAAAAATTAATCTTACTGACCATATCCGACAAGAACGATACCGCCGTTCAGGCCTTGCTTACCGAATACAAAAAACACCACATCATCAACTTCTGCAAACGCGGTATTGATAACACTTACCATGCGCTGGATCTGGGAGCCAAACTGGCGAAAACCAACATTATTATTTTCTCGGATGTGCGAAATGAACTGAATGATATGGCAGTCAGAAATCTGGCGCGGCATTTTAAAGATCCGGCCGTGGGGGCAGTCAGTGGTGTACGTTCTCTCTATACCAGCAAATCCAGCCAGGCCAGCGTAGGTGACAACCTGTACTGGAAATATGAAACCTTTATAAAAAATGCCGAGAGTCGCCTGGGCTCCATTACGGGCGCCGCCGGCGAGCTGCTGGCTATTCGTAAATCGCTCTACCAGACCATTGACAAGGGTTATATTAATTTTGATTCGGCCATTACATTCAAACTGATTGAGCAGGGCTATCGTGTGATTCTGGAAGATGAAGCGCTATCGTTAATGGATTCTTCACGAGATATGAAAAACAGTTTTCACGAACGCGTTACCATGGCCAGAGCTGGATTCCAGACCCTGTTTCGAGAATGGCGTCAACTGTTTTCATTTAAATCCTGGTTTACCTTTAGCTATCACTCGCACAAAACACTCAGGCTGTTTATTCCATTTTTATTAATAGCGTTATTTCTTATTCCCTTCTGGTTACTGGAAGATCCGGTTATGATACTCATCATGGCCTTGCAACTGGTGTTTTATATTCTTGCCCTGGCTGGCTGGTTCTTGCGCGATTATTCGGACACACCAGCATTCATCAAACTGGCCATCTGGTATGTCTCCATGAATGCGGCAGTACTGGTTGGACTGGTACGTTTTATTATACGAATCTAGATTCTCTTAGCTTGTCATGCCAGATATTCAATTTAACTGCTTGTTGAAAAATAACCAAACGGGATAGAAAAGTTCGCACGCGAAGACGCGAAGGATATGAAGTCAGGCAGGAGGGTAAAGGAATGGCAGCAATCGAGCTTAAACGCACACCTGTTGCGTCGGGTCTTGGTTTTTACCCTGCATCGAGCTTTCTTCGCGCCTTCGCGTGAAATATTTAGATTTTGAGTTTTTCAACAGGCTGTTAATTGACAATCAGCATTCAATCAGGCCTGACATTCACAACCATTACCTGAAACCACTCGAGGAAAATAAATGACAAGTGCACTTTACATCTCGCTATCAGCCTTTCTCATTTTCTGGCTATCCATGAAAGTCATCAACCTGCGCAGAAAACACCGCGTGAGTCTGGGTGACGGCAATATTGAAGAACTGAGAATAGCCATAGCAACCCAGCTCAATGCCGTGGAATACATACCTGTTACATTATTACTACTGGTTGCGCTTGAATATAATAACGCCAGCCTGTGGCTGGTTCATGCCCTGGGCATTACCTTTATCTGCGGCCGAGTCATACACGCCGCAGGGCTTATCAATACACGGTTAAAACAGCGCGTACTGGGCATGCAAATAACCCTTTATACTCTCGTTGCACTGGCAATATTCAATATTATCTATCTGCCATACAATCAAATATTGATATGGCTGAAATAATGTATAGCACTCATAGTAAGAACTTCATTCACGCATAATGCTTTCACATTTAATTTACACCAAAGACTATGATATCTCGTTCTGGGGCCTGAACAGATTTCATCCTTTCGACGGCTGGAAATTTAGTAAGGCGTGGCATATTGTCAACAAAGCGTTCAGGGGAAAAGCGCAGAATCTATTGCTCAATCCATCAACACCCGTTAGCAACGAATTATTACTGGCGATTCATAGTCCGGCTTATCTGTCAGCCTTGCAACAATCAGCAACCGTATCCCAAATCATGGAAATTAAACTTATCCAGTATCTACCGAATTATCTGCTCCAGCGAAAATTACTCCATCCTATGAGAATGGCTTGCGCGGGGACTGTCCTGGCAGCCGAGACAGCTTTACACAACAAATCCGTCGCCATGAACTTTGCAGGTGGATATCATCACGCCTATCCTGATCACGGCGATGGCTTTTGCTTTTTTGGTGATGCGGCATTGAGTATTACCAACTGCCGTCAAAAAGGCCTGTTACAACCTCACGACAAGATATTAATGATTGATCTGGATGCGCACCGTGGCAATGGATTCTATGCCTTCATGGGCAAGGACCCTGACGTACACATATTTGATATGTATAATTTTCAAACCTATCCCGGATATTTTGAAGATTCAGCAAACCAGCATCCTTATATAATTCCCCTGAAAGCCGGTACCCGGGATGAACAATATCTGGATATACTCTCCAGCCTGTTACCGAAGTTTCTCGATGAACACAAAGATGCCAAACTGGTCTTCTACAATGCCGGCAATGATATTTTTGAAAATGACCGCCTTGGCAAGCTAAGTGTCAGTTACCATGGCGTATTGCGGCGTGATTGTATTGTGCTGGAAGAACTGACCAATCGATTAATGCCGTCAGTCATCATGACCAGCGGTGGCTATACCAGAACTTCGTATCAGTTTATTGCCGAGCTGGCAAAGTCAGTTATAAAGCTGACTAATTACTAACCGAACAAATAAAATACGGTTTTATCAACAGGAAACAACATGAGCGATTTGCCCCCCTGCCCCCAATGCAATTCGGCCTTTACCTATAAAGATGGCAGCCTTTATATTTGTCCGGAGTGTGCCCATGAATGGTCCACAGACTCTGCCGGCGAAACAGCCGACAGCACGCGTGTCATCAAGGATGCTCATGGCACTGTTTTACACGACGGAGACTCAATCATCGTTATTAAAGACCTGAAGGTAAAAGGTTCATCTCTGGTGGTAAAGGTTGGCACCAAAGTTAAAAATATTCGCCTGGTTGACGCAGACCACGACATTGATTGTAAAATCGATGGCATCGGTGCGATGAAACTGAAATCTGAATTCGTCAGGAAAGTCTAATGCATTATCCTTTATCTGTTAAATATCCAGAAAATACCCGCCATGATTCGTTCATCACCTGTTGCCTCACACCCAATGACTATTGAACAGCACCAGGTTATGCCATTGTTACTCAATGCCTGCCCATCATTCAGGGACACCTGGGAAGCGTCGGTTAAACGTTCTGACTCAGCCCAGCTATATATATCGCTGGGTGAATTTGCACGACACCTGCGTGAGCTTTATATACTTGACACCATTGACGAATTTCCCGCCGTTGCAACGGTTATTGAAAACCTGCATGTCAATGGATCGCCTTATGTGAAGGAAGCCGCCAGTGTCGGTTTACTGGAAAATATTCAAAATTCCTGGCGTAACAGCCATATCGACCCGGAAATATTTGCTAAATATCTGCATCCGGAAAGTGCAAAGTGGTGGCATAGCCTGAATAACTTTTGGGATGAATAATACTACACACAATAAATTATTAGTGGCATAGCTAAATGACTGGTTTTTATTTAGGCAACCTCTGAACAAGTAGCTACACAAATATTTTATCGTCATTCCCGAATGCTTTTGCCGGAAATCTCCGTGAAATATCGCTGAGATTCCCGACAAAAGCATTCGGGAAAGACGGAATAACTGTTATTGTTATTCTTATTGTTATTGCGTTACTTAATCAGGGGTTACTTAGTTAATTTTAAGTTATTTCATGGCATTTATTTAAGGATTTAAAAATGGCAAGACATAAATTCAAAATGCTGACCAATCATAGCAATACATTATATAAGTATCGTTCTATATCCACACTGCTATACATGGCTGTTAATCATCAGCAAATAATGCCATATCTCATACGAGCCT
>JACPVK010000252.1 GCA_016191795.1 Gammaproteobacteria bacterium | reverse complement strand
GCCATCGGTGACGGCGGTGAGGTTACCCACGGCGTCGTAACTGAAGTTAGTCGTGATGCTCGGTATGATGCCCAGTTGTTGCACGGCAAGGCGGCGGCCTAAATCATCGTAAGTGATTTTGGTTTCGTGCGCATTGGCGTCAATCTGGCTGATGGGGAGGTTCATGGCGTCGTAGGCAATTTGTGTAATATTTAATTTGGGATCGGTGACGGATTTTAAGCGGCCTGCCAGATCGTATTGGTAGGTCCAGGTGTGGCTCTCGGCATCGGTTTTGGTGTGTACTTTGCCATCGCTGTAATAGGTGTAGGACTCGAAGGTGACGAAGATGCCAACATCATTTTTGCGCTGGATGGTTTGCAGCCGGTTGTTGGTGTCGTAATTATATTTAATCACCTGGCCTTCGCCGGCGGCGAGGGTTTTGCCTATTTCAATTTGTTCGAGGCGATCATTGGCGTAGGTCAGAATCGTTTCTTCTGCTAAAGCGTTAACGATTTTCACCACCCGGCCCAGGTCATCGTATTCCTGATGCGTCAGATTGTTGTTGCTGTCCCAGGTGTCTTGCAGATTGCCTTGCGTGTCATACGCGTAGCGCATGGCTTTATACGGGCTCTCGACGCCACTGACTTCGTGATAGACCTTCCAATTCCATTTGCTCTTAATTGTTAGTGCCCGATCCATTCCATGTCCCATTTCCAAAATCAATATCAAATATACTAATGTTTAAATTTATGTATTGTGCCGCAATAATATTGAACGCGAAAAATAATAAACAAATAATAATCACATAGATATAGTAGAATTTTTTGTCAGATATAAAATAAATAAGTAGAAAAATAGATATAATGTAACTACTGGCTAGTAACCATAACAACCATTCGCCATATGGCAGTAATGTATATACATATACAGGTAATCCGACAATAAAATAATCGCCAATAAAAAAATAAATGCTAGTTGTTATTATGATAAACGAAACCAATGTATATAAATATCTCATGTTATTTTCCTTCACACTCTTTCTTATCTTTTTCTGCTTCCTCATAAGCTTTTTTCAAAGCATCCAACCATTCAAATAATTTTTGCGTGTCTGCATCAGCGTCTTTCAAAGCCTCTCTGACTCGATCTTCCAATGCTTTTATAGCTTCAGGATCTTTTTTTCTTAACGCATTCAGATCACCCCAACCTACCTGATCTGCCATAAATGAAGCAACATCTTTTACTTCTTGATTGCTTAGCTCAGTCGGAAAATGGGTAGTTAATTCACTCCGAATAGGGATTACAGCCAGATCAACTAACCCATACGGATCAATCCAGTTAATCGGATTGTTTTCAGCGTAAGAATAAGTATTCATTCCACCCAACAACCCAATCGGATCACTCGTAATATACCTGCCCAATTCCGTTGAGTAATACCGATGATGATTGTAATTTAAATTACTTTCCACATCATAATACTGCCTCGGCATCCGCACGTTAAACGTAATGCGTGCGCCATTCCCGTCCACATCGTCATTAATGGTTGCCTTACCAAATGCTTCATAGTTAGCGCGCCACACTATTTGATTGCTGCTGTTGGTGAGCAGTATCGGTGTTTGCAGATGATTGCTCAGCACATTGTAAGTACCGGTACTGTCGGCCATTTGTACCGGCGCAAAGTTGTTGGGTAAATACGCATAGCGTTTGGTTCGTGTGCCGCTGCTGTTGTATTCAGCTAATAATTTGCTGCCGTCCCACAAATACCAGGTGGCGGTGCCGTTCACTGTTTTGTTGATTCTTCTCGCGGCGGCATCGTACACATAACTCGCGGTGGTGCCGGTTTTGCTGTAGCTGGTGAGCTGGTTGTTGTGGTTATAACCAAAGATTTCACCACCGGTTTTACTCGTGGTGTTGCCGTCGGCATCAAAACCATAACTGGTGACACCGGGTGATGTTGTGATGCGGTTGTTGTTGTCGTAATCATACGCCGCAAGGTCTGCCGGGTTTTCGCGGTTGCCGGCGTCATCATAGGTAAAACTTTCTGCCGTGGGTAAGCCAGAACTTACCGGATGCGTGGCGCCGGTTAAACGATAGAGGTTGTCGTAGTTGTAATCATGCAAGCCGTTGGTGTTGGTGAGGGTGTCGACATTTCTTGTGGCATCGTAGGTGTAGCTGAGGTTATCCAGTGATACCGCGCCGTTGGTGTAGCCGATGGTTTTGACCGGGCCATTGGTCTCGTAGGTGTAATCCAGATTAATGCCACCGGGTGCGGTGATATGTTTGAGCTGGTTGTTGGCAAAATACTCAAAGCCGGTGAAGGTTTGTGTGCCGGGCAAGGTGGCGCTGCTGAGCTGGCCGAGTTTATTGTAGGTGTATTGATGCGTAACACTGCCGCTGCTGTCGGTGAACGTTAGTGTGTTGCGGTGACCAAAGCGGTTGTAGTCGTTATTCAGGGTTTTGTTGCCGCCGGGGTAGTTGCTGATTGTTGTGATGTCGGGCCGATTGAGGGCATCGTAGGTGTAGGTGTAAACCGGTGTGCCGGCAATGGCGGTGTCGGTGACAGTTTGGGTGG
>JACPVK010000251.1 GCA_016191795.1 Gammaproteobacteria bacterium | reverse complement strand
GCTTGCCGGATTTGAAAGTGGAACAGGCTTTTGAATTATCCGATGCATCAGCCGAACGTTCCGCCAATGGTTGTACCGTGCATCTGGCAAAAGAACCAATCATCGAATACCTCAATTCCAATATCACTTTGCTGAAATGGATGATTGCCAATGGTTACGGCGATGCGCGCACCATACAACGTCGTATTGATGCGATGCATGCCTGGTTGAAAAACCCGGTACTGCTGGCGCCGGATGCGGATGCCGAGTACGCCGAAATAATTGAAATTGATTTGAATGACATTAAAGAACCACTGTTAGCATGCCCGAATGATCCGGATGACATCAAGCCTTTATCAGCTGTACAAAATACAAAAATCGATGAGGTTTTTATCGGTTCATGCATGACCAATATCGGACATTATCGTGCTGCCGGTAAAGTACTGGAAAAAGTGAGTAATGTGCCAACCACTTTGTGGATTGCACCTCCCACGAAAATGGATCAGCATCAGTTAACGGAAGAGGGTTATTACAGTATTTTTGGTAAAGCCGGTGCGCGCACCGAAATGCCGGGCTGTTCCTTATGCATGGGTAATCAGGCACGTGTGAAAGACGGCGCCACGGTTATGTCGACATCAACTCGCAATTTCCCGAATCGTTTAGGTAAAGATGCCAATGTGTTTTTGGCTTCAGCCGAATTAAGTGCCGTGTCGGGCGTGCTGGGTCGCATTCCAACCATGGCGGAATATCTGGGATATATGAAAAATATCGATGCCATGTCATCTGATATTTATCGTTATCTCAATTTCCATGAAATGGCCGATTACAAAAAAGTGGCGGATAAAGTCATACCGATTGTTGCGGTCCGATGAAAGAAGTATTGTTCGTGGCCGCTGGTGGAGCAGTGGGTTCCTCACTGCGCTATCTGTTGTCATCCGGTATTTATGCCTGGTATGGACGTGCATTTCCCTGGGGCACACTGGCCGTCAATGTGCTGGGTTCATTCGCTATCGGTTTGTTATCAATATTGCTGGTAGAGAAATTTAATGTGGCACAGGAATGGCGGCTCGCCATTGTGGTGGGCGTGCTCGGCGGTTTTACCACATTTTCGGCATTTTCCTGGGATACGCTGGATCTCATGCAGCAGGGCTTAACAGTTAAAGCGCTGGTTAATGTAATGGCCAATGTTTTGTTGTGCATCGTTGCTGCCTGGCTGGGGGCAGTGTGGGCGAAATCATTCGTGTGACGTTATTTAAAAATTACAGATAAAGAAGAAAACATGCTAGACCCAAAACTATTAAGAACCGATATTCAATCTGTGGCTGATAAACTCAAAAGTCGCGGCTTCAATTTTGATGTGCCTGCATTCAATGCACTCGAAGCACAACGCAAGGATTTGCAAACCAGAACCCAGGATTTGCAAACCGAACGTAATAATAAATCCAAAAACATTGGTAAAGCCAAATCACAAGGTCAGGATGTGCAGCCTTTACTCGACGAAGTTGCCCATCTGGGTGATGCACTGGATGCGGCCAAAAAACAATTCGACGAAGTGCAGGCGAAGCTTGATGTCCTGCTGATGACGATACCAAATTTGCCACATGAATCTGTACCCGTCGGCAAAGATGAACTGGCCAATGTACAGGTGCGCGTCTGGGGTGAGCCGACAAAACTGGATTTCACAGCGAAGGATCATGTGGAACTCGGTGCACCCAATAACTGGCTGGATTTTGAAACCGCGGTGAAAATTACCGGTTCTCGTTTTGCTGTTATGCGCGGCAGTATGGCGCGTCTGCATCGTGCACTGATTCAATTTATGCTGGATTTACACACCAGTGAACACGGTTATCAGGAAGTGTATGTACCGTATCTGGTGAATGCCGACAGTTTGCGTGGTACCGGCCAGTTGCCGAAATTTGAACAGGATTTGTTCAAACTCAGTGGCGAGTCTGAATATTATTTGATCCCAACGGCAGAAGTGCCGGTCACCAATATCGTGCGTGATGAAATAATAGAAGGTGACAAAATGCCGTTGCGTTTTGTTTGCCACACGCCGTGTTTTCGTTCTGAAGCCGGATCCTACGGTAAAGATACACGCGGCATGATTCGCCAGCATCAGTTCGAAAAAGTAGAGCTGGTGCAAATGGTCAAGGCGGAAGATTCCTGGGCTGCACTGGAGCAGCTCACCGGTCACGCGGAAAAAGTTTTGCAGAAATTAAAACTGCCTTATCGCGTGATGGCGTTATGCACGGGTGATATGGGGTTCTCTTCCGCCAAAACCTACGATCTGGAAGTCTGGTTGCCTGGCCAGCAAGCCTACCGTGAAATTTCATCCTGCAGTAATTTTGGTGATTTTCAGGCGCGTCGCATGAGTGCGCGCTGGCGTAATCCTGCAACGGGCAAACCGGAACTGCTGCACACACTGAACGGTTCCGGTCTGGCGATTGGCCGCACGCTGGTGGCGATACTGGAAAATTATCAGGAAGCGGATGGCAGTATTCGCGTGCCGGACATATTGCAGAAATATATGGGTGGTATGGAAAAGCTGGGTTAATGCAATATGGCAAGCTGAGAAATTAGTAAACGCCAGTGTCCCTGTTAATCTAGTCAGAAAATCCGCGAGCATTCGATGATTAAATTGATTTTTACGGTGTCTATACTGGTGATCATGTTGACGGCATGTGCTTCGAATCCTGAATCTCGCGAAACAACAGCTGCTACGGATAGCAGCGAAAATATAGAAAAGGCCAAAGATCAAATTACCGATGCGGCGACAACACCCTTAAATGATCTGAATCTGGTGAAAGTCGACATTCCCCCTGTGTTGTTAGCTGCACAACAAGGGCCGTATCTTCCTCCGCTTAATCAAACATGCGAAGAAATTTTTAATCAGGTATCTGAACTGGATGCGGTGTTGGGTGCCGATGTGGATGTGCCGGGAAAACCCAAACCGGGTTTGGTGGAGCGCGGAGCAAAGGCGGCAGGTAATGCAGCCGTGGGTGCGTTTCGTGGTGTGGCGGAAGGGATCGTGCCATACAGAAGCTGGGTGCGCAAACTGACGGGGGCCGAGCGCTATTCGAAAGAGGTCGCGGCGGCTATCTCTGCCGGTACAGTTCGAAGAGCTTTTCTCAAGGGAATCGGGTACGCAAACGGTTGTGTTTTTATCATATCTCCTGTTATCAAGGCAGAAGATATTATCGAACACGAATAATAAACAACTTAGGCTAGCCAGCTCTGGCAAACAAGGACTGGCGTGCCGCCGCGGTAACGGCCACCACGGCCGGATGGTGCAACCGACGTTCCAGTGAAATGGCATAAAACGATTCATTAATCTCATCGGTTTGACCTATCAGTTCAACACCGTACTGGTGCTGCACTTCATCGGCAATCACCGATGGCGCAATAAAGACGCCTATGCCGGATTGTCCGAAGGCTTTCATCAGGGCGCTGTCATCGAACTCGCCGACTATACGCGGTTGCAGTTGTTGCTCACCAAACCAGCGCATTAGCCGTCCTCTGGCGATACTGTTTTCGCCGAGTATCAGCAGCGGCGCGCTGTGCAGTTTGCGTGGAAAATCCTGGCCATAGAGAGCCGCGAGTT
>JACPVK010000257.1 GCA_016191795.1 Gammaproteobacteria bacterium | reverse complement strand
GAGCGGTGGCATTCATCAATGATGATGACATCGAATTCTTCTATAGGAATATTTGAGTTGTAGCTAACGGGCCGTGGCTCTTTATTTATGGTGTTGGCTTCTATTTCAAAACCGGAATGTTCGTCGGCTTCATCATCTAACTCTTGGCCGGTGAGTTGGGAATACATGCGCTGAATGGTGGAGATGGTGACTTTGGTGGCATCGGGTATGCCGGCGCGGCCGAGGAGATTAACGTTGTAGTGCTGGGTGAATTTGCGGCCATCGTGCGGGATGACGAATTGTTCGAATTCATCTTTGGCATTGGTACCGAGGTTGCCACGGTCAACCAGAAATAAAGCACGTTTGATTTTGGCGAATTTTGCTAAACGATAAATTTGCGTGACGGCGGTGTAGGTTTTACCGGAGCCTGTGGCCATTTGTAACAAGGCTCTTGGTTTACCGGCTTTAAGCGATGCTTCAATGCCGTGAATGGCAGCGATTTGGCAGGCGCGTAGTTTTTCAGTATTGAGCTCGGGCAAGTTTTGTAAACGACCCCTGAGCGTTGCAAATTTTGTTGGGCTTCCTGCGTCAGCCCAACCTACGTTGATAGCTTCTTCCAACCATTCTTTCAGTGTTTCGGGTTTGTGAAAATGAAACAAGTTACGTGAACGCGGGTGTGGATCGCGCTCGTCACGAAAACGAACTTCGTGATTTGTGGCTTCGTATAAAAACGGTAAGGGTTGGTCATTGGCGGCCCAGCGTTCAATGAACTTTACCGTGGACATTGCATAGCGGCCTGATTGTTCCGCCACGCCACCAAGATCACTACCTTCACGCTTGGCTTCGATAATGCCGCAGGCTTTGCCTTCGATAAATAGCATGTAATCGGCTGGGCCGGTGTCGGTATCCATTTCACGCACGGCTACGCCGAGTGACTCATGAAGATTTAAACGCTTTTTATCTTGCACAACCCAACCGGCCGCGATGAGCTTTTGATCAATCTCTTCACGGGTTAAGTGTTCAAGCTTGTCGGTTGGTGGTGTCACGCCTTGGCCATTATTCCTTGTTAATACGCTTTGCTTTAACTCTAACCTGCACAACTGAGTGTTAACTTATATTCCGCATCTTTATAAAGACCATTATCAGAACTCAATACAAATGTTACCTGTTTTTTATTCAAGCTAGAGAGCATGCCAAGAGACATCAGCTTTTCATTTTTAACCAGGTATACGCTATAAGACAATGCCGCGGATTTACAACCGCAATTTCCAATATTATCTTTTAGTTCCCAGCTGGTTTTATATAACAGAAGATTATCCATCGCCTGTATTTCGCCCTTTTGAATGATCAAACAGGCAGAAAGCGAGTTATCTATAGTTACTCTTTCTTCAGCATTGCATGACAATGACAATACTGCAGCCAATATCAGTACCGATAGTTTTTTCATGTTATTTTTTTGTGCCGCCATTTGTATCCATCCCCGGTGTATATTTTATTGATAATGACAGTTTCTTATTTTTTGTTATTTTTAAATAATTACGGAGGTCATTAAAGAACTTTTGCTCCACCTCTATACAACCGTGACTGAATCCTTTAGTTGAATCATGCAGGTAGAACCCGCTTCTTTTTGGATCGCATTTGTGTTTTGTTAATTTATCTGCAGGCTCAAACCTTACACGGTTAAAGCCCCAATTAGCCCAGTACGGCTCACAACCACCTGCTTTATCGCCTCGTGGAATCTGCTGTATCTGCCACGATGGCGCCAACTGACAAATACCTTCTCCATCATCTTTAGCCATATCACCTGCTATCAGCGGAATATAATAATTTCCCTCAGGCACTGGCCCCCTCTCTCTGACGCATTGAAACTCCGGCTTTTGAAACCCAATCATTCCTGTTGTAGCTCTATAGCTACCTCTACCACTCCAGGTGAGTATTTTCCCATCGAACTTTAGATCATCCATATTTTTACCTGGCTGTTTTATTAGAGATAAATGAAGACGGCCCCATTTCGTTTTAAGGCGTTTTTTACTTTGAGTAAGCCAGTCGACTAATTTGAGTTCTCCAGCAACCTGTTCGTGAGTTGCATTTTCAACCAGAGCTCGCTCGGGTGCCGTGGCCTGTTTGCGGCAGCCAGTAACGCTCAAAGATAGCTGGAAGAACATATTAGATGCGGGAAATAATGCGGAATGACTGTAGGCTAGCGCTGCGCTGGTTAACCCTGGCTGATCAATTTTTATTCTTTGATGGGAAAGCACTCTGTATCCCTGTGGCGTTATTCATTTATATAGGGCCGATGCTAGCACAAAACCCCGCCCCGCCAGCAGTTGATAATGACCGGCTAATACGGCCGCCCCACAGGCTTTGCATGCTGCCGGTATGGCCCTATTTCGCCTGCCCCGTCGCTTCATTCGCAGCGGCAGCCCATTATTGATAACCCTTCCAGCACGTAGTCGGCCAGTAACGGGTGGGCGATGAGGTATTCGGCGGTTCAGGGGATTGCGGTTTGGCTGGCGGCTTTCAGGGCGTATGGCCAGTTGTGGGCGGTGTAATTGCTATGGCCAAGCCAGGCAGGGCACATCCCCGACAGATGCATTCGGGGTGACGCTAAAAAGCGTTGGCCTGAAGGCCAACCCACAAAAAGCATTCCAGCATAATTCGGGTCGGCCTTCAGTAAAGCTGGTGGATGCGCTGCGTTTATCCCTCCTGCGTGGGATCTAAAAGCTGGTGGGTTGCACCCACCCTACAGATGATCCGTGCCGCGACATTACTGGTTCCCATGCTCTGCGTGGGAATCCATCGTTTGAGTTGAGGCGCGGTATGCATTCCCACGCAAAGCGCGGGAACGAGAATAAGGCAGATCCCCGACGAAGCATTCGAGACGGCGCAACAAGGTGAACGGCAAAATGACGCGGCCATATTGGCTTTGCTTGAAATCGCCGCGCAGTAAATCGGCCAGTGACCAGATGTAGGCAGCGAGGTTGTTTGAGTTTTGGGACATTAATTGCTTTTCCAGATTTATAGTTTTAGTTACTGAGAATTATATTCAAAGAGTTATGTTTGCTTCCAAACGGGAAACTTCTCCCAGCCATTTGGAAAACCCATCGCCACTGGTTCGGCAGCCGGGTGACTTTGCAATAATTTTATTAAACGTTGTTTCCAGTGAGTGCCTGGACTGATTCGTTCCATGAGATATTCCAGCAACACCAGGGTGTTGTATAGCTTTTTCGATTGGGCGTGATTAAAGCTATTAAGTATTTTGGCTGGACGCGCAGGCGGAATTTTCATTTGGAAGGCGAATTGCCGATTCCATAGACGGCTATGGTGTGCGCAGATATTCCGAATAATGGTCAGGTGATGCAGGAATGACGTCAATACCACTTCATCCAGATCGTAAGTCTCAGCAATGGCTTGACGGTCATGACGCTTTTTAATATTGGCATACCACTTTGGAGAGCTGGCCAAGTGACATGACTTCAACCACCGCCCACAGCGGCGGCATGGCTGGCTGGGTGTATTTTGATAAATAGTGCTTAACAAATGTTTCCTGGCTGCGACTTATTTCATCGTTTAATGCTTCCAGACAACGCTGATACATATTTGGATTATTAAAAACGGATTGGTTAAGAAACGCATGCGCGCCATAACGCCGTGCCAGATAATTCGCCCATTGGGTGCGGACAGAAACCTCGATGCGCTCTATTGCATCCATCACCAATAACCGCAACTCACGATCAAATACATAGAGATTCAGGATATCTTCAAAATTGGTACCGGGATTAAATTGATGCGTTGCATGATCTGCTTCAAACGGCAGCCAATACGCCCCTAACCGATAGTAATTGAGATGGGCCAAATAATGGCGGGCACGGCCTTGATCCGGCACAGCCATGCCGCGGCTTTCTAATAATTGGATTTGCTGATCAAAGGTGGTTGGGGGCTTGGTGAATTTCAATTTTCACCCCCTCAGAAACTAGAAACCCGCCAGGGTGCGCAGATCTTACGGGATGCGTGGCGGGTGTTGTTGAAGGAGATTATAAATGCTTGCCTGGGCTTTTCAATACTTAATTCATAAAAGGCTTTAACTTTGATGAATGGCATGTCGGCAGGCGGTGCTGTAGCGGTTGATCCTGACTGATTCATTTTTGTTTTTTGATGGAATAGCACTCTGTATCCCTGTGTCGTTATTCATTTATATAGGGCCGATGCTACCAAATTACCCTGGGGGTGTTAATGGTTAATAATCAGGGGCTTATATGGGTATTTTGAAGTGGATGGTTTGGCATTTGGTTGAGGGTGTTGTGCGCCTAAAGGCGCACCTACAAAGATGATGGGTTGCACCCATCCTACGGGGGTTGGGTTTGTTCCATGGGGTCCCCGACAAAAGCATTCGGGATGGCAGCAAAAGCTAGATACCGGCATTCGCCAGCATGACGATTTTTTGAAATTCGGGGATGACGAGAAAAGACTGGGTACCGGCGTTCGGCTTTGGCTTCCTGCGTCGCTCTACCGCCTACATCCATGTAAGCGTCGCCGGCATGACGGCATTTTAAAATTCGGGGATGTTGTTGCGCTTGGCGCAGGTTATTGCCAGTCGGGCTGAAGCCCGACCTACAAAATGACGTGCCGGTTAGTTCGTAGGGTGGATAAGCGCAGCGCATCCACCAGTATTAGGGGTGACTTAACCTGAGGTCAGCCCCTGAAGCGTGACATCAACTCAAAACGCCTGCACCAGGTCCACATACTTCATGTCGTCAGGTATTGGATGGGCACGCCCTACTGGCTCGCGTCATTGATGAATAGTGCGGCTACCTTCCTGGCGAACTTGTAAGTAATGCTTACAAGTTGCCTGCTCTGCCTGCTCTCCTTCGGCATAGATGGCCTTGAGGTGGAGAGTGATATTTTCCGGACTGGTCTGAAACAGTTCGGCCATTTGAAAACAAAAGCATTGATCCTATTTGTGTTTATTTGCGGACTTAAGCCAGATATTTCAATAATCAATTAATCTATTATTTTTTAATTAATGCATTCAAATTATTCAATTTACTATTAAAAAATCGCTCATTCCAAAGCTTAAGGCTTTCTAGCTCAATAGGCTTCAGGAATCGCCTAACATCATCAGCTGCGTCACCCCATTTAATTGATGCGATTTTATTTCTCAGCGCCTCGACAAGCCAATCATGATTCACATCCAATTCCTGCCCCTGATATGGTCCATATTGAAAAATAGCATTTTTCACTAATAACATATTTGGTGTGACACCCTGGGCAATATACCAATTAAAATCGTACCAATCCCGACCTTTCAAATAATCCCTGCATAAGAGCGCATGGATTTTCAGGGAAAAATTACTGCTCATATCCTGATGACACACTTCAAAATCAACAGGAAAACTCAAATAGGTATACTCAAAACCAGAACCTTCAGGGGGCGTACAATCGATTTCCAGTTTTATTTTTATTTTCTGGTCTCGGTCATTGAAAAAACCCAAATTCAACTGATTGGCGATCGAACTATCCTTTATCAAAGCGGCCTTTACTCTTTTGTCCATATGATCCTTACCTACCACCTCCGGTTCAATACCAAACTCTTTAAACGTCTCAGTAAGATTCTGCAGATAGAGCTGCCAGGAAAAAGCTACATCCGGCTTCTGCAAGATAAAATCCAGGTCTTCTGAAAATCGCGGCAAGCCATGTAAAATTCGCAGACTGGTTCCACCCTGAAATGCGGCCATTTCAAAA
Organism: Gammaproteobacteria bacterium; assembly: GCA_016191795.1. Taxonomy (GTDB): domain Bacteria; phylum Pseudomonadota; class Gammaproteobacteria; order SZUA-229; family SZUA-229; genus JACPVK01. Next base: position 4,037 of record JACPVK010000257.1, on the reverse strand, counting down.
AAACCTTCGCGCCATAGTGCGAACAACGCGATCTCCTGGACAATTTCCTTCAATGCATTTTCTTCTTCTGCAGGCGTGTATGCACTCAATCGTTTTTGAATCAATTCAATCATAAGCCCAACGCCCTTTGCAGCTCCGCAAGAAATTCCCGCTCACGCTTGCCTTTGTAAACATCCAGTAACCGAGAAATATCCAACGAAGTAACAGCGCGTAGTTGCCGTTCCTCAATTCTCATTCCACTGATCAAGAAGTCCAAACCCTGCCATTCAAACTTGCGCAAATACACCAGATCCAGCAAGGCCCTCAGCGGCTCGGCAATCAATGCAACCTGATGCCGCAGCTCATGCCTGGCAACGGATTGCAAGAAATACCCCGTCTCCACCGTCATACGTCGAAACTCGAATACACCCAAATACTCATGCCTGTATTCAACGGATTTACCTTTGGCCACCACGCTCATCACAACACGCACCGCCTCTGGAATCCAGCCATGAAAACTCAATGCCGTTTCAGCCGAAACATAACTCCCGGGCACGCATTGTTGTGCAACCACAAATGGATGCAGAGGATTACGGCGATATTTTTCTGCCAGCACATACAAACCCCTCCGCGCCTTTAAAAGCTCCCCCGCCTTAATGGCACGATTCACCAGCCCATACCGGCGTGCATGACTCCCGTCCAGCATGCGATTAAGCTGTTGAACAGATAAAACCCGATCCGCTTTTCCAGAATCGATAATGATTTCAGTGAGGGGTGTCATGGATATATATTTACAGAAACTTCCATATTGTGCAAGTTTCTGTAATTTTTATGAAGCTGTCCGCACCCGGCCAGTAAGATCTCGTATTTCGCCGTCACCCTGTAAAAATGCCTGCTGCTGTCATTATTGCGATTACCAGACCATTAATCCTTGATATATCAGTCGCTTATAGCCATTTACTTGCATGAGTCCCCAGGTAATTGACCCGATAGCAACTAGATGGGCATCTTTATCCCCCTTAGAAGATCGACGCGACGACGACTATCTTCCCATTCGCCCAGTTGGGGCTCTGTCCCGTTAATCTATTTTGGAACCAAGATCAAAACACTGCTGGTTCTAATATTAGAGAAAACTGTGTTCTGACCCGAATGGCACTGATGCCCAGCGGCTTCATAAAATCTTCCAGCAAGATTTCGCCGGGGTGTATGGGTTCGAGAAGTTTACGTTTGGCTGCCATGATGCCTCTTACACCACACCGGCCAGCATGTTCATGATGAGCCGTATCATGATGTCTTTTTGTTTGGGGTTGGATTCCGCCACCAGTAACGCCAGCGCCGCCAGGCCTACATCGTTTATCACCGCTTCGTTGTTGTGAAACAGGCGCTGGTTGCGATGCAAAAAATCTACAAACAGGAATGAGCCGATGCGTTTATTGCCATCGGTAAACGGATGATTTTTTATAACGAAGTACAGTAAGTGCGCAGCCTTCGATTCAATGGTAGGGTAAGCCGGTTCGCCCAATACAGTCTGGTCAATATTACCCAGTACAGCAGCCAAACCATCATCCCGCTCACGGCCAAACAAATCGGATGCCTCGCGCCGTGCCATCAATTCACGTTTAAGCTGGACAATGGCGGCACGCGCCTCAGCAAGCGGGGGAGCAATGCCGCCCACTGCACCTTTCGGCTCGGTGAGCAGCCCTTCGTCGTAGCGTTGTAACAGTAAAAAAGTCTGGGTGTAGCGGGCAATGATATCCACCAGGCCACGGCCCTGATCGGTGGACAGCACCTCGCCCGCAGCTGCCTTGCGCACCAAAGCCAGTGCAGCTTCCAACTCGTGGGCGTTGCGTTCGAAGCGTTGTTGACTAAGGGTATAGCCATGCACCAGGTGTTCCTTGAGGGTTTGCGTGGCCCAGATACGGAACCGGGTACCCAGTTGAGATTTCACTCGGTAACCTACCGAGATAATGACATCCAGACTGTAATAGCACACCGGCTTGTCAGATTTTGTAATGTGCAAATTTTGCACATTGCTTTTTTCTTCCAGCTCTCCCTCCTTAAAGATCTTACCGATGTGTTTGGTAACTACTGAACGCTCTCGACCAAACAACTCAGCCATCTGCGCCTGCGTCAGCCATACGGTATCCCGTTCGAGCCGTACATCAAGTGCCGTTTTACCATCTGGTGTTTCATACAAAAAAACTTCGCCCAGACTGGTTTGTTGTGTTGTTTCCATTTGTAAATTTCCTTGTTAGGCCTGCAAATATGTGATTGAAAAATGTTAGCACTGCTCGTTAGTTGCTGCGGCATGCGCATGCATTCTGACTTTGTTGTGCGATAGATGTAAAGCGGAAGGCGCGTCAATAAAAGATGGTGGGTTGCACCCACCCTACAAAAACCATGTAGGGTGGATAAGCGCAGTGCATCCACCAGCGTAATCGGCGGATGCGCGATGCATATCCGCCCTGCGAAGGTGGGTGTTTCTCCGACAGATACATTCGGTATAACGGCAACCGCTGGATGCAGGCTTGCGCCGGCATGACGATATTTTTAATTCGGCAAAATTGCCGCGCCTCCGCAAAAGCGGGTGCGCTACGCTACGCTGCGCTAGCACACCCTACAAAAGCCATGTGGCCAGGTAGGGTGCGCCGTGCGCACCAGCATTTAATTTGGTGCGCACGGCGCACCCTACGAAAGATGGTGGGCAATGCCCACCCTGCGAAAATAGTACATACCCGACGAGATCCCCGACAGAAGCATTCGGGGATGACGTATTTATTGAGAATGTTTTTAATGCTTAATGCCCTTCCAGCCTTTATGTTCAAAATATTCCGGGTATTGCATTAGTGCTTTAACCAGTGTTGGCATACCTTGCATGGAGTTTGGATCTTTTTTCAGTGCGTCGGCACCGGTTAATAGCTCACCGATTATGACGTGCAAGGTGGCATCGGCCTGGGGCTGGAGTTTGCAGTTTGTTACCAGAAACGTTACCTGCTCATTGATGTGTTGCGCGAGTTTATCGGCGTCGGGTTTTGTGAGTTTGTCGTGATGAAATGCATCGACGTTTTTCATTACCGCATCACTTATGCTTTGCATGCCCTGGCGTAATGGCGCATCGCTTTGCCATTTTTTGCCGTGGTCTAGGGTGAGTGCGGATGCGGCTTGTTGGTCGTGGCCGTGGTTGTGTTCTGTTGCGGGGGTTTGCGCGTGTATGGGCGTGGTGATGGCCAGGGTGATGATGGCGGTAATGAGTAGTTTGTTTAGGGTTTTCATGTTGGGCTCCGGGTGTTGGTGAATTGTTAATTAAATTGGGTGATGTATTTTAATGTAGGGCGGATAAGTGAAGCGCATCCGCCGATTTGTTTGGTGGATGCGCTGCGATTATCCACCCTACCTTGCTCATATACGTTTGAGATTTTTTCTTCGTAGGGTGGGCACTGCCCACCAACAATAATTACCGCAATCATAAATGGTGGGCAGTGCCCAGCCTACAAAACTTATCCACCCTACCTTGCCGTCATTCCCGAAATCTTTTATCGGGAATCTCCTGAATAAAACCACAAGATCCCCGACAGAAGCATTCAGGGATGACAGCAAAAAAGCTGTGTGCTTGAAAGCGCACCTACAAATATAAAAACCTGGTGGGCAGTGCCCACCCTACAAAACTTTTTTTATTCAAACGGCCTGCCCTCGCCGGCTTCTTCATGCGTTACGCCATCTCTTATGTGATAAATGCGTTTGAACGTTGGAATTATTTTTTCGTCGTGCGTTACCACAATAATCGCTGTCTGGTATTGCTGCGCCATTTTGTTGAGTATGCGTATCACCGCCATGGCGCGTTCGCTGTCGAGCGGTGCGGTGGGTTCGTCGGCGAGTATCACCGGTGGGCGGTTGGCGAGTGCGCGGGCGATGGCGACGCGTTGTTGTTCGCCACCGGATAATTGCGATGGCATGGCTTTGGCGCGGTGGGCCACGTCGAGTGCTTCGAGTAATTCTACTGCGCGCTTGCGTGAGTCGGTGTTGTTTTGCCCGGCGAGCATCGGCAGCAAGGCAACGTT
>JACPVK010000256.1 GCA_016191795.1 Gammaproteobacteria bacterium | reverse complement strand
TTACATGCCCAGAAAACCCCGATTTTACCTGCCCGGTGTGCCGGTGCACGTGGTGCAACGCGGCCACAGTCGTGAACCGGTTTTTTTTGATACGCCGGATTATCAAACCTATTTGCATTGGCTGGGTGAGGCCGCTAAACGTTATGGTTGTGCTATTCACGCCTATGTCTTGATGACCAATCACATTCATTTGTTGATCACACCCAGGAACAAAAACAGCATTAGTCAGGTCATGCAATACACCGGGCGACACTTTGTACCGTATATTAATGTTACCTACGGCACCAGTGGTACGTGCTGGGAAGGGCGGTATAAAGCGAGCTTGATACAGGATGAAACCTATTTGTTAACCTGCATGCGCTATATTGAAATGAACCCGGTACGGGCGGGCATGGTGAAATCACCGGGCGCGTATCGCTGGTCGAGTTACGGCGCCAATGCCTTGGGTAAAAACGATGCGCTGGTCAATGAGCACACTATATACACGGCACTGGGCAAGAACCATGCCTTGCGCATACGAGCCTACCTCGATTTATTCAAGGCACAGGTGGATGACGATGCATTGAACGAAATTCGTGCCTCCTGGCAAACCGGCACCCCACTGGGTAATGACCACTTTAAACAAAAGATTGAGGCAAAATTACAGTGCAAGGTTGGACAGGCGCGGCGTGGACGTCCTTTTAAAGGGCTCTAAGGGCTCTGACCCCTTTAATCTGTAGTATATTAGAAGCAGTTGTTTTTTTACCTTCGATTTCAAATTAATTCTTCTTGATTGAATCATAGTAGCTGAGCTTAGTGGCTATGCTCATTCTTAATAAGCGAATAAACTTTTCCTCATCAAGAGTTGGCGATAAAAAATAGACATGGCTGAAGTTGGTATCTTTTTTTCCATATCTTACGAAAACTGCATTGTAGTGGTTGCTTGCTGCAAATTTTAGTGCGGATTCCGGCGCAATTGAAACAGGGTCTTTGCCAAGGTATTCAGATCTTAGCGATATATTTTCTGATGCGGTTACAACGAAATCCTGAGATTTATCTAAAGATGAGGTATCAAATCTGCTGGCATGATGCACAAATATAAGATCAGGTTTAGTATCAACAATGACATTGTATGAGCCATTATGTATGACTTTTGCAGTGTTGAGTCCAATCAGGTCGGTCATTGCCTTGCTGTCATACCAATACGGAAAGCGACCGGCTTCTGTTATGGCAATATTATCTACTTCGAAATTTCCTGCTTTTAATATCTGTGGGAATGAATTTATATAGTCTTCGTTGGTTAAGTATATTGCATCCTTGTAAATTATTTTTGATCCTGCAAGTACGCCAAGAATGGGCAGTATGAGAAATATCTTTTTAATCGTGCCCGGGTAATGATTAGCAAAAATCGTAAATATTATTACAATAGAAATTATAATAGGAAACTGGAATCTGAATCCAACATTCTGCGACTGATGTGCAAAGGATAATGCTAAAAAAAGCAGAGCCGGACCAAGTCCTACGGCAAGAATATTTCGCCATGAAATGTTATGCAGGCTCTTTATTATAATGAACAAGATAAGGGGTGCGAGTGTGATTATGTAGATGTTTAAGGCACGTATATTTACCCAAAGGCCTTCAAGCATCCAGTTTGTTCTCGCTTTAACCAGTAAAGGTAGAGGCAGTAGTGATTCAAAATAATTATATCGCCAATAAAAATATATTGATCCTAATGTTAGAGGGAGAATTAAAGTAGTAAGCGATGCCTTAATCTCATCTTTTCTGGCAGTAATTAACAGTATAGCGATGCCGCCCATAACTAAAAGCACGCCATCAGGGCGAAATAAAGGAATGATGGTGGCGAGAAGGCTAATTGCCCTGTAATGCTTCTGGATTATGCTAAGAGCAAATAGTGAAAATAGTCCGCCATACGCAAGTGTAGAAAATCCTCCAAGTGCTGCTGCAGTTCCACCTGAAAATATAACCAGTGTTAATGCCAATATTGAAACCGGATCAATCTTGCCTCGAATTCTTAATATTACATACGCCAGTGTGGATAATCCGATGCCGTTTAGTATGGCGGCGGCATTTCCAATATCAATATGAAGCCGGTGAAGTAGCGCAAGTGACATCATCCACAGGAAATCAGTTGCTCCTTCTGTATGACCTGCTGTGTCATCAAAGACTATTCCTTCTCCATTCGCTACTTTTTTAGAATACTGAAATAGTATGTATGCATCTTCGTGCAAATGGCCATTAGCAAGTATCAATACAGCGCAGATTATGAAGCATGCGCCAACGAGTAAGCTAAGTAGTAATTCATTATTGGCTCTTTTAACTGTTTCTTTTAATGCATCAATGCTGAAGTATTTATTATAGATACCGTTCTGACTAAAAAAATTATGAAACATGTGAAATATCTCGTAAGTAATGATTTTTCTAGTCTAATAATAATTTATTTGAAGGGATGTGTAGGTCGATTTTGTTAATTCATGTCGCCTGTATTAATGAGTGTCCTGTTAAATATTTAGTTTGTTAAATATAAATGCTGGTAAATGCCGTATTATCAACATGATAATTTGCCATTTACATGGTACATACGCTGTTGCCTTCCCATGTTCAATTGCCTTAACAATATTTTTTGCAACCGATTCAACTGAGGTTAGTTTTGCGCCCTGGTTCTTGAGATGCGCTGTCATTGGTGTGTCAGTTGGGCCGGGTTTTATCAAAACAACCTTGACGCCGGTTCCGGCAAAGCGATGTTGTAAGCCTTGTGCATAACGTGTGATTAGACCTTTTGCTGCGCCATAAACATAATTGGATTTACGTCCTCGGTCGCCAGCAACCGAGCCAATAATTGCCAGGGTACCGAGATTAGCTACAGCCATGTGTCTGGCAAACGCTTCGGCGTAGAGTGCGGGTGAAACGCCGTTTATTTCCAGCGCGTCATGAGTCGTGCTCAGATTATTTTGACAATCTATTTGATCAGGTAAAGTACCGTGTGCGATGAGTACTATATCGACAGGTCCTGATGCAAAAATATTGTCTGCTGTAGACTGAATTACATTGGGCTCTATAAACCCGGTCTTTACAATATGTATTTCTGATTGAGGGCTGCGTACCTGAAGATCTTTAGCTATGCGCTCAATACGGCTGGTGTCTCGTCCCACCAATGTGATGTCTATCAAGTTGGTTTGTGCCCAAAGTCTGGCGCAGTGTTCAGCAATGGCTGAGGTGGCGCCGATAATGACGATTCGTTTTTTGTCCATTTCAAAATCCCATTAAACGTTTAGAAAGACCGGAACTGATTCCGGGATCACGATATTTTAAAAACTCTTGTAAACGCGGATATCCCGTTTCGAACATGTCACGGAGCATACGTGCGTCTTTCGCCAGATAAATTCTTCCGCCAGTTTCTCGCACAATAATGTCCAGACGTTCGAATAATTTTAGAGTGCTGGTTCCCTGGTTTGGAAAATCCAGTGCCAGGGTGACACCATGTTGTGGGAAACTCATCATGCCTGTCGCATGCCGGTTACCAAATGTTTTGAGTACAGTGAGAAATGATCCGTTACCGGATTTCGAAATTTCTGCCAGCATGGACTGTACACCATCCTGTCCGACTTCACGTGGTATGACGCACTGGTATTGGTAAAAACCTTTGGGACCATACATTCGGTTCCATTCCAGTATGTTATCCAACGGGTAAAAAAACTTTTCATAATGTGTTATGGCAGTGCCCGCACGCCACTTCATTAAATTAAAGTAAGTTGTATTGAATGCGCGCAACGATAATGTATTTACCAGAGAAAATGGTGGCACGATGGGCATGGTGAGCTTGCGTCCATCTAGCTTGTTATATTGAGCTGTTTTTCCTGGGTTGCCGCGCATAAATATTCCGCGACCGCCGCCTTCCGTCAGGCAATCTACCCAGGAGACGGTGTGTTCCCAGCCAGCTTCTGATTCGTCGGCCAGTTTGAAAAACTCATTCAGGTTATCGTAGGGAATGGTTTCGGTATTCAACCAGGGGCCGTGAACGCGTTTTAATTGAATTTCAACTTCAACCATCACACCGGTGAGTCCCAGTCCGCCAACTGTGGCTGCAAACCAGTCTGGTTGTAGCGTCGGGCCGCATTCGATGATTTGTCCATCGGTGCGTAATAAGCGAATGTGTTTTACATGGTCGCCAAACGAACCTAATACATGATGATTTTTTCCATGTACATCATTGGCGATGGCGCCGCCCACAGTGATTAGCTGGGTGCCGGGTGTTACCGGCAGAATCCAGCCTCTTGGAATCACCAGTCGCTGGATGTCTCGCAGTAAGACACCTGCTTCGCAAACCAGTTGACCTGTGTTGTCATTAAATTGAATAAATCGATCGAGTCCGGTTGTATGCCAGAGTATGCCGTTAGGGTTCAGGCAGGCATCACCATAACTACGTCCCATGCCATAAGCGATGCCGGGATTGTGTTTGCTTATCTGGTTTTGCACCCGCTCTGGATGATTCAGGCTGATCACTTCATGGGGCAGGGCGTTCAATCGCCCCCAGGACGAAACCGGTCTCATAGGCTATCCGTACGAAAAACAAAGCGTTTGTCGAGATGGTATTTGGCGAGATAACCGATCGCCAGGCCGATGATGCCGCCTAGATAACGCATTTCTTTTGATTCAAATACATGGTCAAACCCGAACTCGAATCCCCAGAAAATGACTGTTGTAGCCAGGCCCATCAGGCTGTAGAGCAAAAAGATGTGACTATCATGAGCAACATTACGAGCTCGAAACTGAAAGATATAGCGCTTGTCGAGAACATACTTCACCACGAGCCCTACTCCGGTGCCAATCACAACGGATATCAGCACGGCAAACGAGCCGGTATAGCCACGAATGACAATATCCTGGGCAGCAATGTTTGCTGCAGTGGCGATTAATGCGAGAATCGCATAGGTTATGGCAAGCTTCATCACATTTGAGTAAGGATTCGACAGGGCATGAATGGTACCGCAGTAAGTGGCTTCCACATAGGTCAATTGTTCGGTTTGATTAAACTGATGCGACCAAAGCAGTGGGTTAAAAACGGCTTTGTGCTCGCCCCGCTGGTTTTTACCGGTGAATTTCTCGAGCCGGGCTCAGTCAGTGATGCGCTGTTGGCGATGTTTCTTTTTTGTATGGCTGCTTCGGCGACCTATATCGTTAATGATCTACACGACATCGAACATGATCGTAAACATCCAACGAAATCCAGAACTCGCCCGCTCGCAGCAGGTACCGTCCCGGTACCAATGGCATTAGCCTTGTTAGGTATGTTGTATGTCGTCCAGATCTGGGCCTGGTTTATTATGCCTAAAGTGGTGTTGGTGATTGCAGCGTATCTGGCACTGAATATCGCTTACACCTTTGTGCTCAAGCATCAGCCGGTGGTGGACATTTTTACAATTGCCATTGGTTTTGTATTGCGAGTTTATGCGGGCGCCATGGCTTTGGCGGTGCCGGTTTCAGACTGGATGTTCGTGACTACTTTGTGTCTGGCGCTCTATCTGGCTGCTGTGAAGCGTCGCCAGGAGCTAAGTTTGAGTGGCAAGGATAGTCGCAAGGTGCTGGAGAAATATTCGGTGTCGCTGGTTGACCGCTATGCTGAAATGTCGGCGACCGGCGCACTGGTGTTCTACAGCATGTTTGTCATGTCTGCCAAGCCGCAGCTGGTGATTACCGTGCCCCTGGTGTTGTTTGGTTTGTTTCGCTACTGGTATGTGGTGGAAGAACTGGATGCAGGTGAATCACCCACCGATGCGTTACTGGCTGACTGGCAATTATTATTAACTGTTGTTTTGTGGGTTGCAGTGTGTGGCTGGGCGCTTTGGCCTGGGCGGGTATAAACATGGATATTTTGTACGTTTTGACGCCATTTGTGGCATGGTTTGTTGCCGGTGTCTTGAAGTTCACCATAAATAGCGTCAAGGCTAAGCAGCTGGCATTTGGGTTGGTAGGTTATGGTGGTTTGCCGAGTAATCACAGTGCTATCGTAAGCAGCATGGCCACTCTTATTGCGCTTAAGGAAGGCATGGATCATCCAGCATTTGGTGTGGCGATCACCTTGGCTTTTATCGTGATGCTGGATGCAAATAGTTTACGTCGCCAGATTGGCAAGCATGCTGTTGAAATTAACAAACTGACGGCAACCGCAACTGATCGTATATCTTTGCGGGAGCGCATTGGTCATAGTCGTATTGAGATTGGTGCAGGTGTAATTGTGGGTATGGGTGTTGCATTTTTGGTCTGGACTGTCTGGGGCTGGTTTTAACAGTTTGTAAGGGCACGAAAATAACACTGATACGAATCTGCCAGTTATAGATATTTTAGGTAGCAGGTCGCTGCCACTGGTCAAGGATGAATATGTACCTCACATCTACAACGCGCCTGTATCCCGGCAAGGCCTATCACTGTAAAATCCGGTTTTTATTTCACTACGACCGGACGCATGAATATACCTATACCGTCTTTTGCAAAGGCCCGCGTGCTGGTGGTGGGCGATTTGATGCTGGATCGCTACTGGCATGGCCCCACTTCCCGCATTTCACCTGAAGCCCCGGTACCCGTGGTGCGGGTGGATCTGATAGAGGAGCGTCCCGGCGGCGCCTGCAACGTGGCGCTGAATATTGCCACCCTGGGTGCTCAGTGCACGGTAATGGGACTGACCGGGGATGATGAAGCGGCTACCGCACTGGAAAACCGCCTGCATGCCGCGGGCGTTAAAACCGATTTTGTGCGCCTGGCCGATAACGCCACCATCACCAAGCTGCGGGTGATGAGCCGGCATCAGCAATTGATCCGGCTGGATTTTGAGGACGGTTTTGTGGGGGCTGATTTAACCCGGCTCGAAGCCGAATTTGCCAGACAGCTGGATGCCCATGATGTGGTGGTGTGCTCGGATTATGGCAAGGGCTGTTTGCGTACCGTGCAAAAACTCATCGCCCTGTGCCGCTTAAAGCGCAAGCCGGTGTTGATCGACCCCAAGGGTTCGGACTTTAGCCGTTATGCCGGCGCCACGCTGATTACGCCCAATTTATCCGAATTTGAAGTCGTCGCCGGCAGCTGCACCGATGAAGACGATCTGGTGGAAAAAGGCCGCCAGCTGTGCAAAAAACTCGAACTGAGCGCCCTGCTCATTACCCGTAGTGAGCACGGCATGACGCTGATAGAAAACGACGAAGCCCGGCATTTACCCACCCAGGCGCGTGAAGTTTATGATGTCACCGGCGCCGGTGACACCGTGATTTCCACCCTGGCAGCCGCGCTGGCCAGTGGTCAATCCACCTATGATGCAACCAGCCTGGCCAATATTGCGGCCGGTATTGTGGTGGGTAAATCCGGTACTGCGGCGGTCAGTGTGGATGAAATTAAACAGGAAATGCGCAAACGTATTGTGGTGCCACGCGGCATTATCAGCGAAGCGGCCTTGCTCGATACGGTGAGCACCTGCCAGCATCATGGCGAACGCATTGTCATGACCAATGGCTGTTTCGATATTCTGCACGCTGGCCATGTCACGTATTTGCAGCAGGCACGTGAACTGGGTGATCGCCTGGTGGTGGCGGTGAATGTGGATGAAACCGTGCGCCGATTAAAAGGTGCCGACCGGCCAGTGAACAATGTCGATTACCGCATGCTGATGTTATCGGCACTCGAATGTGTGGACTGGGTGGTGCCGTTTACCGAAGACACACCGACGCGTTTGATTTGCGAAATGAAGCCGGACATTCTGGTGAAAGGCGGTGACAACGATCCGGATAAAATTCCCGGTGCGGAATGTGTACGCAAAAATGGTGGCGAAGTTAAAGTGCTGTCGTACATTGATGGTGTATCCACCACCAGCATTATTCAAAACATTCGCAGCAAGGGACCGGTTAACTAATCGGATATTGCATCAAAAAAGAAAGATTTAACGCAAATGAACGCAAATAGAAGCGCAAATAAAGTCGGAATGTTGGCTTGTCATAATGAAGTCACGAGCAGGACTCATAGGCGGTTATTTTTGATGAAGTCTTCATTCTAATGTCGAAAATTAGTGTGGCAGTGGATGTCATTATTTTCGGCGGCGGCATTGCCGGCCTGTGGTCGCTGGCGCGCTTGCGGCAGGCGGGTTATCAGGCCGTGTTGCTCGAAGCCAATGCACTGGGTGCGGGCCAGACGCGTTATGCGCAAGGCATTATTCATGGCGGCACCAAATACGCGCTCACCGGAAAATTAACGGCTTCGTCCGAAGCCGTATTCAATATGCCTAATCGCTGGAAACAATGCCTGGCCGGTAACGGTGATGTGGATTTGCGCGCCGCCATTGTGTTGTCTGCACATCAGTATTTATGGTCAACGCAAAATATTGCCTCGCGTGTAACTGGTTTTTTTGCCAGCCAGGTGATGCGCAGCCGTACTCAAAGTGTTGATAAAAAAAATCGTCCCGCCCTGTTTCAGCATCCGCAATTTCGTGGCCAGGTTTATAAGCTGGATGAACCGGTGCTCGATACCATGAGTATCGTGCGTGCACTGGCTGAGCCGATGCAGTCTGCGATTGCGAATTACCAAGCACAAAGCCTGGTCGCAAAGGATGATGCCATTGAAGTGGAATTACTGGATGGTCAGCGCGTGATATTTAAATATCAAACCTTGTGTTTGATGGCCGGGCAGGGGAATGCAGAATTACTCGCGCAATTAAAATTAACCCGTCCGGAAATGCAATTGCGACCGTTACAGATGGTGATGCTGCGCGGTGGATTGCCGGGGATGGTGTATGCACATTGCATGGGTGCGAGTGTGAATCCACGTATTACCATCAGCTCGCATCGCGACATGAATGGCGACATCGTCTGGTATCTGGGCGGGCAACTGGCGGAAGAAGGTGTGAACCGCAGTGCCGATGAACAAATTCAGTTTGCCAAAAAAGAGCTGGCTGCACTCATCCCCTGGCTGGATTTGTCAAAATCACAATGGGCAACACTGCCGATTAATCGCGCTGAATTAAAACAGGGCGAAGGCAAGCGGCCCGATAGTTTTTCGCTGGATGATACTAATCCCGGGGTATTAACGGCGTGGCCAACCAAGCTGGCTTTGGCGCCCATGCTCGCCGACGCGCTTCTGGCCAGGCTTGAAGAAACCGGCGTTAGAAAATCCGCCAGCTGTGAGTTACCGACATTTCCCAAACCCGTGTATGCCACGTTACCGTGGCAGGAAGCATCGCGATGGAATTAAGAGCATTAGGTTCCACCGGTTTAAAAGTCAGTGTGCTGGGTTTGGGTACCGTCAAGATAGGCCGTAATCAGCAGGTAAAATATCCCAGGGCATTTGATTTGCCGGACGACGCCACGGTGCGTGATTTATTTGCCCAGGCTTATGAGCTGGGTATTAACTTTATCGATACCGCACCGGCTTACGGCAATAGTGAACAACGCCTGGGGCAGTTGCTACCCAGACATCAGGGCTGGGTGGTGATGACAAAAGTCGGCGAGATTTTTGAGCACGGCGAATCACGGTTTGATTTTTCGGCAGCCTACACACGTGCCAGTGTGGAAAACAGTTTAAAGCGCTTGAAGCGCGATGTCATTGATGTTGTGCTGGTGCATTCCGATGGCGATGATATGCGCATCATTAAACATGAAGGTGCACTGGAAGCGCTCGATAAATTAAAGCAACAGGGTTTGATCAAGTCCTTTGGTATGTCCACCAAAACGGTGCCGGGCGGGCTGTGGATAGTTGAACATTGTGATGTGGTGATGGCGACCTGCAATCTTTCCTACAATGATGAAGCGGAAGTGATAGCACTGGCGCATAAGTTGAACAAAGGTGTTGTAGTTAAAAAAGGCTTGCAAAGTGGGCATGCTGATACCGCTTCCGGTGGTGGCGGGGTAGAGCAATCGATTGCGCATGTGTTAGGCCAGGCAGGAGTTAGCAGCATGATTGTCGGCACCATAAATAAAAAGCATCTGGCGGATAATGTTGCGATAACTCAACGTGTGCTGCAGGCTAAATGAAATGCGCAACTATTTAATAGTTGGCCCGGCCTGGGTTGGCGATATGGTGATGGCGCAATCACTATTTATAACGCTCAAACGTTTATATCCGGATTGTAAAATTGATGTCGTGGCACCGGAATGGTCTTTACCCGTGCTGGCGCGCATGCCGGAAGTAAATACCGGCATCGCCATGCCGGTATCACATGGCAAGCTCGCCTTGCTGGCCAGATGGCGTCTGGGTAAACAATTAAGACTGAAACATTACACCCATGCGATAGTGTTGCCTCGCTCCTGGAAGTCGGCACTGGTTCCGTATTTTGCTAATGTGCCTGTCAGAACCGGTTACCGGGGCGAAATGCGTTATGGATTATTAAACGATATACGTGAGCTGAATAAATCGCTGTTGACGCAAACCGTGCAACGTTTTGTGGCACATGCTTATAGCAAAGATGCAGTTTTACCTTCGCCTGTACCCATCCCGTACCCTGTGTTGCAATCTGACCGAAATAATACCGAGCAGTTATTAACCAGGATGGATCTTAATCTGTCACGTCCTGTGATTGGATTTATGCCTGGGGCTGAATATGGTCCTGCGAAACAATGGCCAATAAGTTATTTTGCAGAGCTGGGAGCAAAGCTGATTGAAGCCGGTTATCAGGTGTGGGTTTTTGGCTCAGTTAAAGAGCGGCAACTGGGAGATGTGATTGTTCAGGGTTTACCAGAACATGCTGTGAATTTATGCGGTAAAACAGGATTGGTGGATGTTATCGATTTATTGGCTTGTGCCGATCAGGTGGTCAGCAACGACTCAGGGTTAATGCACATAGCCGCGGCATTGGATGTGAAGGTAAATGTCATTTATGGCTCTTCAACACCTGCCTATACACCGCCACTGAGTAATACAGCTTCGATTTTTTATAAAAATTTACCGTGTAGCCCTTGTTTTAACAGGGTATGTAAATTTGGGCATTATGATTGCCTGAAAAAAATTGATTCAAACAATGTGTTGTCAATTATGCTTCAGGGGGATAGAGATGTATAAAAATATATTCAATATAAAACAGTATAAATTCGAATGGATACATATACCTGTTCTACTTGTTTTTTTGTTCCCGCTGTTTACTAATACCATTCGGCATTGGGTTTCTTCTCTTTATGTATTGATTGCGTTGTCTTCATTGGTTGTATTGGTGTCTTTCAAAAAATATACCCATGATTTAAAAAAAGAAGAAATAATATTTTTGATGATATTAATACTGCATGTTTTGTCGACAGCTATTTCCAATACTTTGTCTGACTGGACTTATGCGTCAAAGACATGGTTCTTTTCCGGTGATGTTAGATTTATTTTTGCGATACCAATCTATCTGTTGCTGCGAAGAATTACTGAAATATGGAAGTATTTTCTTTTAGCAATACCTGTCTCCGCAATAATTATTGGCATTACTGGAATAGTAGACTTTATGTCGCGCTACATCAGTGATGATGGTCGGGAGCTTTTGGCGGAAGGAGTGTATGGTCATATATTCCAGGGGAATATTGCCGTCATGTGGTCAATTTTTAGTTACGCAGCATTTGACTATTTTAAAAATAATCAATTGATGCGCAGTCTATGTATCGCAGGTGCCGTATTGGCTGCAGCCGGGGCATTGGTGTCTATCACTCGCAATGCATGGCTTTCGTTAATATTGTTATATGTATTGTATTTCGCTATTCATGGCGGTGTTTCCAGGACGTATAAATCTTTGGGGGCAAAAGGAACTGCAGCTATAGTAGTCATCATGATAGGAATTGTATATTTCATGTCAGGTATTGAATACGTTAGAGATCGATTTGTTCAGGTATATGAGGAGCCATTGATTTATATTACGGCTGACAGAAGCAAGCCAATCGAGTTTGGATCACTAACATTTCGTCTGGAGCAATGGCGTGGTGCAATATATGCTTTTTATGAAAAGCCGGTTTTCGGCCACGGTATTGGTAATTCAGGTAAAGTGCATAACAGGTATATACGTGAAGGCCGGTTAAATGAGTTGATCTACCAGGAGCCGACAGAGAGGTATGGAAGCCCCTCTCATGTGCACAGTGCTTATTTTGAGTATCTCGGTGATACAGGTATTGTTGGGTTTGTATTGATTTTGTTTGTTATGTTTTATGCGCCATATGTTGCATTTTGTCTGCGACATACTAATGGTATTGCATGGAGGTTTGTTGTGCTAAACGGTGCTGCGTTTGGGATTGCTTCATTGACGGAGGTGCCATTTATCCGGAATAACTGGGTGTCTGTTTTTCTGATAACAGGAATAATATTCTTTATATGGCTTATCAATGAAAATGAAAGCACTACACCACGATCTGATATTTAGAACTTTAAGACGCGTTATTTTTTATATTTTTATACAGGAGTCATAATTGGTTTACTCAAGAAAACCAGTTGCGGTAATGTGTTTTTCCAGTGGTTCTGGTGGTATGGAGATATCGGCAGTGAATCTGGCGAATCTCCTTTCATCGGAAGCTAAAGTTATTCTTGTTGGAAAGAAGTCGTCATTTATGGAAAAACTGTATTATGAAAAAGGTAATGATTATCAATATGAATCAGTAGATTTCAGAAGTCGTATCTTCAGTTTATCTATGTTGTTTAAAGTTAGAAGTATAATTAAAAAATATGGAATAGAGAATGTAATATTTCTTGGGGCTTCTGAATTAAAAACCTTGTTTTTTTCATTTATCGGACTATCTATAAATCTTGTTGTGTTGCATGGGACAACAAAATCAAGACCAAAAAAAGATTATTTGCATAAGCTCATTTATTCCAGTGTGAACTACCATGTGGCTGTTTCGGAATATCTATTGAGGAATGTTAGGGTAATTGTACCCTGTGGCAGGTTTACTAAATACAAGGCAATTAGACTGTCACATGTATTCAATGATGCAGATCAGATATATCGTCCGCGATCTGATGGAATTATTAATATAATTCATGTGGGGAGAATAGCAAACGGGAAAGGTCAGGTCGATGCGATTCTGGCGTGCAAGCAATTAAGATCTAATGGAATTAACTTCAGATTAATGCTGCTTGGATCATCTAACGGGAGTAATTATATAACAGAAGTTAAAAAGGCCATATCTGATAATCAACTGGAGGAATTTGTTATTCTCGTAGGGCATGTTACTAATGTTGAATCTTATTTGATCAAGTCTGACATTATGTTGTTTCCAAGTCGCGGTGAAGGTTTGTCCTTAGCTTTCATTGAAGCATTGCATCATAATGTTGTATGCATTGCATATGATAATACCGTTTTCCCCGAATATGAAAAAATGGGATTTTATATTCACCTTGTTGAAGATGGTAATTTAGCGGCTTTGTCAGATAAACTTTTAATTGTTGCAAATCAATTGATTAATGAAAAAGAAAAATCAATGAATAATATTGATCTTGCTCGCAAGTATTTCGGTGTCGACAGAGAGCTTAATGAATGGCTGGAAATTCTCATATAAATTGTCTTTTTAACACGAGATAAAGGATCTTTATACTGTGTTATTTAATAGTCTGGAATTTATATTCTTGTTTTTACCAATAGTATTCGTAGGGTACTATTATTTATTGCATAAACGTCTTTTCCAAGGTGCAAAGTCGTTACTCGTTGCGGCGTCTCTGTTTTATTATGCGTGGTGGAATGTAAATTATTTACCTATTATTCTATTGACGTTGCTCTTTAATTATGTGGTAGGCAATATTCTGAGTGCCAGCCCATCCAATAGATGCATATCCAGAAAAGTAATTCTTGTATTTTCTATATCTTTGAATTTATTGCTTTTAGGTTATTACAAATACACTGATTTCCTGATCGAAAATATAAATTTCTTCACGCATATTCCAATTGATTCTATAGATTTAGTATTGCCATTGGCTATATCTTTTTTTACCTTCCAGCAAATTGCTTATCTTATAGATTGTTATAAAAGGGAGGCTGATGAATATGATTTCCTGAATTACGCATTATTCGTGACGTTCTTTCCCCAGTTAATAGCAGGTCCTATTGTGCATCACAAGGAAATGATGCCGCAGTTCGACGAGAACCGGAATTACCGCTGGGATGCCGAAAATTTCGCCGTCGGCCTCTCCATTTTCGCCCTCGGGCTGGCCAAGAAGGTGCTGCTCGCCGA
>JACPVK010000236.1 GCA_016191795.1 Gammaproteobacteria bacterium | reverse complement strand
GGCTCAAATAATTTTTGGTTATTGCACCATGGCGCGCTTTGTATCCCTGTTCCCCTGGAACAGTAACGAGCCATTTACGCTGACCCGGGTAAAGAAAACTTTTATTTCTCGTCCGATACGAGGCAGTGTTCAACAGGGTTTTGCGGAAATCAAATAATTAACATACCTGACGGTATTATTTTATGTGGCTAATCGCCTTATAACGCCTAAGAAAGCTCTGGTTATGAATAAAAACCATAAAGTAGGGTGGATAAGCGTAGCGCATCCGCCGATTACTTTGGTGGATGCGCTACGCTTATCCACCCAACCGAAATTAATCAGAGACTACATCACTCTTGCGGGGCTGTCATGATACGAAGTTTATTGGCGATGATTATTTTTTCCTGCTCGCAATTTGCCATGGCTTACTCCTATACCATGGAAATTCCAGAACAGGCGATACAGAATAAAATTTCGGCCATGATGCCGATGGAAAGAAAATTACTGGTTTTTTCTATCATCATTTCTGATCCGAAAGTAACGCTCATTAAAGACACTAACAAAATCGGTGTCTTTACAAATATTGCCGTACTGTCGCGCGATAACAGCCGCCACACTGGAAGGGTCAGCTTTACTGGCACACTGGTCTACAACGCCAGCCAGGGTGCTTTCTTTTATCACAACCCGGTGATTGAAAAGTTAGAAATAGACAAACTGCCAGAACAGTATGCTGCCGATGTCAAACTCATTACCCAACTAGCCGTCACCAATGCCCTGGCGTCTTATCCTGTTTACAGACTACAGACTGATGACCTGAGACAGAAGTACATTAAATCCGTACTGGAGTCCGTCGTGGTAGACGATGGCAAACTACTGGTTACCCTGAAACCGTTTTGACTTTCCCAACCAGGATGTGACTCTGGCAATACAGACGCCAATACCTGGCAATCATTAATTTCTCAAGACAGTCATCTGATTTTTTCTTAACTCAATTACCAGAAACAAATCGCCATACGGTAGTGGCATTTTATACCACACAGGTACACACTTTTAACTGCTCGTAATCTGTCACATTATTCATTAAGCAGTGCGTTATCAGGCCTTATATGACATTTTTCCGGGGTGATACAAGCCATGAACGAACTTGAATCGAAAGAAGTTAGCTGCCCCTATTGCGGCGAACTAATAGAATTACAGATTGATTGCTCGATACTGCATCAGGACTATATTGAAGATTGCCACGTATGTTGCCGGCCGATTAACATTCATGTAACGATTGATGACAACGACGAAATAAATGTTAATGTTGCCAGTGAAGATGAATGAAGCACAAAAAATCAGATTGTAGACTCTGACTGTTTTTATCTTTATCCCGCTAAGCTATTAAAGCTCAGTACTGCCGGAATAAATAAATGAAAATCCCCCGCCTGACCGTTATCACTCTCGGTGTCCGCAATTTAGCAACAGCCACCGAGTTCTATAGAGCCGTATTATCAACTACTCCCAACACCACCAACGAAGGCGTCACTTTTATTGAACTGCCCGGCGTCTGGCTTTCGCTTTTTCCTGTTGAAGAGCTCGCCAGGGATATGGCTTGCGATATTTCACCTGTACGTAACGGTTTTTCCGGTATAACGCTGGCACACAATGCACGCAACAAAACTGAAGTCATCGCCATCATGGACAAAGCACGTTCAGCGGGTGCCACTGTACTGAAGGAACCACAAGACACTTTCTGGGGTGGATTTGGCGGATATTTTTCAGATCCGGATGGTTACATCTGGGAAATTGTCTGGGGCCCCATGTTTGAGTTTACGCAGCAGGGTGATCTTAAATTTAAATCCACTCCACCATAACCGGATAGACCCGGAAGAGGGTATTGAGTATGCTTTTATCTACCATGGCTCGGCAAATTAACGCCGATTATTCTGGCGGCAGCCGGATTAAGCGATGTGCACGTGTTTACCTTTCAATCCGAACGCACTCTGTGTAACCAATGACTCTCACTACGGAGCACAAATGAATTTTTGGGATCAACGTTACAGCGAAGATGGTTTTGCCTATGGCACTCTTGCAAATGATTTTCTGGCTGATCAAACTCATCACATTCCACAGGGGCGTGTGTTGTGTCTTGCTGAAGGCGAAGGCCGCAATGCGGTGCATCTGGCAAAACTCGGCTATCAGGTAACGGCTGTTGATCAATCCGCCGTCGGCATGAACAAAGCCAGGCAACTCGCTGAATTACACCGGGTATCAATCAACACGCTTGTGGCAGATCTTGCTGATTACCCGATAATTTCATCTGACTGGGATGGCATTGTTTCTATCTCGGCACATTTGCCACCCGCCATACGTCAACGTGTTCATCAGCAGGTGGTAAATGGCCTGAAACCGGGAGGCATACTCATCCTCGAGGCCTACACACCGCGCCATCTCGATATCGGCGGTATAGGCGGCCCGGCACGTGATAATAAAGATATGTTTATGTCGCTCACTATATTGCGCAAAGAACTCAAGGGATTAATATTTGATCTGGCAAGAGAAGTTGATCGCGAAGTAAATGAGGGCCGTTACCACAAAGGAATGGGTTCTGTTGTGCAGCTTGTTGCCCGCAAACCGCAATAATTATTCGATTCTTTACGGGTAAATCCTGTCAACCATTTCCGGTTTCATTACATGAACATTATTTATCAGCTCAGTGAGCATCACATAACCCAGCTTCACCAACTTTATCAAAATGAATGGTGGACCAGGGGACGCACGCTGGATGAGACCAGACGCTGCGCGTCAGGATCGCAATTATGTATAGGCCTGATTGACACCCATAATGATCTGATTGGCTTTACACGTGTTCTGACAGACTACACATTCAAGGCTTTGATATTCGATGTCATCGTACGCAAGGATCAGCGCGGGACACGGCTAGGTGACACACTGATTTCACTGGTTAAGGAACACGAAAAACTTCAGGATGTTAAACACTTCGAATTATATTGCCTGCCGGAATTGTATGATTTTTACAAGCGGCATGGATTTAGCACCGATGTCGGCGACATACGACTGATGAGACTTAACAACAGCTGATCCGACATATTCCAACACTCCCATAACAGGATGCCAGCATGGCTCAACGTTACCTTGAAATTTCAGACAAACTCAAACAGTTTATACAACAGCAAAAAATATTTTTTGTTGCGACAGCCACTGCCGATAGCAGAATCAACATATCGCCAAAAGGTATGGATACATTGCGCATACTCGGTAACAACCGTATTGTCTGGCTCAATGTAACCGGAAGCGGTAATGAAACGGCTGCACACATACAGGAATCTCCGCGCATGACCATCATGTTTACCGCTTTTGAAGGCGACCCAATGATATTACGACTTTATGGTTCGGCACGTGCGGTGCATAAAAATGATCCGGAATGGAATGAATTATTTTCTTTATTCGATCCACTTCCCGGATCACGCCAGATTTTTGATTTTAATGTCGAACTGGTACAAACATCCTGCGGGATGGCTGTGCCTTTTTTTGATTACACCGGCGAAAGAGAGCAGCTTACAAACTGGGCTATTAACAAAGGCGAAGAAGGCATCAAGGATTACTGGCAGAAAAAGAATCAGTCCAGCCTGGATGAAAAACCCACTTATATCGTTCGTAAAAATCTCTAGCTGCTTGTTGAAAAACTAAGGGGCCTCTGATTAAGTCAGATAATACTATTTATTTCGTCATTCCCGAATGCTTTTGTCGGGAATCTCCGAGAAATATCGCTGAGATTCCCGACAAAAGCATTCGGGAATGACGCAGAATTATTTGTGTTGATACTTGTTCAGAGCTCCCTAAAGAACATAAACATCCAACTCAAAGGCGCGAAGACGCAAAGTTTGTATTTATCCTGATGAGAATGGCCGACGGTGATGGTGGCAACTGGTTACCGAATCAAAAGCGTCAGCCTGAAGGCCGACCCACATCAAAACCGCTCTCTTGTTTGTATTTATCCTGATGAGAATGGCCACGCTGATGGTGGCAACTGGTTACCGAATCAAAAGCGTCAGCCTGAAGGCCGACCCACATCAAAACCGCTCTCTTGTTTGTATTTATCCTGATGAGAATGGCCACGCTGATGGTGGCAACTGG
>JACPVK010000235.1 GCA_016191795.1 Gammaproteobacteria bacterium | reverse complement strand
CTAATCCAACCAGTATCGAATTTATTTTTCAGGTTAGAAGAAATACAGCGGCAGGATTTACGGAACAAAATCTGGTAACCGCCATACGAAATATCGAAGCCACATCTGTTTACGATTTAATTTGCGGTGGACCAACCCAAAATACCACCAGTGGTATTGTCGAGTTGCCCATCCGGCAACCGATTCCGGTTACTACCAAACTGGGACGTAATGTAGATGCGGGGCAGAGTGCAGGTAATTATGCCCCGATTATTTATGGCCATACTGAGGATGACATCATCTGGCGTGTCCAGGTACAGAATACCGGTCTTGCCAACATGCAGGATTTGTTACTGGACGACACCATCACCGGCAATTTTGATATTAACTATATCTGTAATTCTGAAGCTGCAGCTACGGCAGCAGCAGCAGGTGCACCACCCGCTACAACATGCGTGAGTGCTGGCGGTGGCGTGCGCACCAGTGTGCTTAATTTTAACGTTGATGATCCATTTGGTAATCCCACTAATGATCAGCCCACAACATTCATCGACGCGCCTCTCGGCGGTAGTGCGTTTATATATTATGTTGGACGTTTTCTCGCCGCGTGTAGTAATCAAACGAACTCGGCCAATATTGAATGGGGTTGCGAAGTCAATGCGCCGGACGGGGGTATTACTGTACCGGCATCAACCGGTGGTGTAACGCCTGCCAACACCATTGTTAGTACCGCTAACATGAGTACCAATGTGGTCGCGGCCGGTGTCAATGTGGCGGTAGCATTAACCGGTTCCAACCAGGCACAACCTCTAGGTACCAAAGGTATTGTCACTGTTACTATTGCCAATAATTCCGGTGGCACAGTGCGGTTGTGGAATGGCACCAATCCAAATGATGGTGTTAATGTCGATGCCGCTGTGGATGATAATCTGGATACGTCATCCGGTCGAACTATCTCGTTCAGGGATATTTTGCCAACCCAGTATGTGATGGACAGAACATTCACACCGACTGCAGTGATGGCTCCCGCTTATGGTGCCGCCTATCCTGGCATGGTTGATCGCATTATTCATACCAATCCAATTACTGCGCCTCTGGCCAATACGGCACCACGCTTTCGTTTGTACAGTAGCACCACCAATACGGATCCATTATCCGGTGCAACCTATTCGCATTTAATTCGAAATGGTGATGTGCTGACGGTTCAGTTTGGCATCATTCTGGTTGATTCTACACGTTATGATCGCGTGGCTGATTTGACCATTGCACCGGAAGTAAGTCCTGGTACTGACCCCACATCTGTTTTTACAGTCAGTAATCAATTCACACTCAATGCGCTCAGTTATTGCTCTGCCAATCCAACCATTAATGTGAATGCAAACTATCCGGCTAATCTGGAAGATCTGGATGTGAATACATCCAGTGCTTTGTATATCTTAACCAATGATCCCGGTACACCATTACCGTTGACGACTATCGTCACGAATAACGGCGGACATGATGCGGATGATTATTCGGTTTACGTAACCTTTGGTCAGGCCATGACTGTGCAGACCGTACCAGCAGGTTGTGCGGCTACAACAAATCCGCCGCCGCATCCGGTGTGGAATCAGCCGGCATTTATTCCTGCATCTGCCAGTGTGTACCGTTGTGACCGCGGAGTTATTGCACCAGGCGCGACTCAAAACTTTACATTTCAGGTTGTCCGAAATGCAGTGGCCGTCAATGATGATCTGACATTCCGCGCCGATGTGGTGGGTGAGATAACCCAGAGTAATGGCGCGTTGCTGACGTTCCCGACACCTGCATCGATCGCCAATACAACGCCCAATCAGCAACTGGCGAATAACTACACACTGGACGGTATACGTGCGCGTGTACTGGGTTTTAATTTAACCAAAGTACAATCCACTACCTGTACTGAAGATCCACCTGGTGCAACACCGGATTTATTGGTTCGAATTGGTGAGGACTGTGATTATTTTATTCATGCCGGCGGCTGGTTCGGTTTTGATACGCCCGGTTTTACATTAATTTCAGTACAGGACATGCTGGTTACCGATGCCTTGCCAAATGGCCAGGGTTTTATCAACACGGATGACGGTGTTACCAGCGATCTGGATAATCTGGGTACAGCAGAAATTGATGGACTGCGAAATATTACGCGAGTACCTGCTGTATTGCCTGTGTTGACGGAAGGTAATGTAGCATGGAGTTTTAATCAGGGATCTGCCAATGCTCTAACTGAAAAAGACAAATTTTTTAATCTGAATTTTGCCAGTCGTTTGTTAAATGACCCGGTAGACCCTTTATATCAACCACCCCCACCACCCGTCACACCTAATGTTCATGCGGCTACCAGCACCAATATTGCGCGCGCAAGTTTCAACGCCAATTATGTTTCGGGTGGAGTTACCAGTACTTTCTGCGTGTCTGATACAGCCAATGTTCCCGCACCCGGTTGTATTGTGCCGCCCGGCTTCCCGGTTGAAGCGGTACGTCGTATTGATCTGAGAGTGACAGAACCGAATCTGCTGGTCACCAAGGAAGTGTGTAACGAAACACTTTATGGTGCCGGCCCGGCTTGTACTAATTTTGTTACATTGCCTGCCGTCGCTAATGATGGTGATACACAGGATTTTTATATTTATCGTGTAACTATCACCAATGAAGCAAACAGCGGTGGTCTGGCGCGTGCGCCGGCATTTAATGTCATTGTGACAGATGTGCTGGATAGCAGTGACCTGATGGTGGTTGCACCGGGTGGCGCCACACCTTTTAATACAGATGGTCTGGATAATGATGGTGACGGACTTATCGATGCTGCCGATACCAATGGTGAGTTTTTTAGTTTGACCGAGAATGTTGCCAACGGTGTGACGCCGGCAACTTTTGTTATTTCCAATACTCACAGTGTGCCGTTACAACGCATTGATGCCGGTAACAGCGTTACATTCTATTACCGCATAGACCCTGACGATGCGGTTGCGCCACAGCAAATACTTTCCAATACGGTTAGCACTATTTATGACAGCCTTGCCGGTGCCTCAGGTAACCAGCACGCACCTCAGTTGACGAACGCAGAAACTACCTCACCGAATAATACCGGTCGTGCGCGTATCTATGATGCGTTTGACGATACTGCCAGCATTCAGATTTTGCCACTG
>JACPVK010000238.1 GCA_016191795.1 Gammaproteobacteria bacterium | reverse complement strand
TACTGTACCCTGAGCGCCGAGATTATCACTTACCCATTCAAAAACGGTTTTACAATAATAATCCAGGCCACGTACCAGCCTGGGATTAATTTTATAGCTCAGACCTGCGGCGTCCAGTATCTGTTTAAGTTGATCGAAATGCTGGCGGGACTCATCATCCAGATAATCCATCAATTTCGGTGCCGCTTCTATAATCGTTTGCAAGTCAGGATTTTTACTATCCAGGATACGTAAAGGATTGGAATCAAGTCGGCGCAAACTGTCTTCATCCAGTACGGCTTTATGTACTGACAAATAATTTACCAATACCTCACGATACGCATGACGTGACGCCTGACTACCTAATGTATTCAATTCCAGACGAATATTTTTCAGGCCCAGTTTTTTCCAGATACGCGCCGTCATCAAAATTAACTCGGCGTCAATGTCCGGGCCGTTAATACCAAAGGTTTCAATGCCGATTTGATGAAACTGACGATAGCGGCCTTTTTGAGGGCGTTCATGCCGAAACATGGGGCCCATATACCACAAACGTTGCTGCTGGTTATGTAACAAACCATTTTGCACACAGGCTCTAACACAGGAAGCAGTACCTTCCGGGCGCAGTGTCAGACTATCGCCATTGCGATCCGAAAATGTATACATCTCTTTTTCAACAATGTCGGTGACTTCGCCAATCGAGCGACAGAATAAATCTGTCGATTCAACTATAGGCATGCGAATTTCACGATACCCGTAAGATTGCACAATTTCGCGCACCGAATTTTCCAGCAATTGCCATAAACCGGATTGCTCAGGCAATACATCGTGCATGCCGCGAATAGATTGAATTGGAGAGCTCATGAAAATTACTCTGTCTTATTTGTTCCAGTTGTATCAGGAACAAACTGGTCTACGACCTGATTTACATTGGTTCGGGGACCACCAGATTGCGTCGAAGCTCTGGAACTGATTTTGACATGTGCAATCTTGTTCTGTCTTACATAGCGACTGATATCCACCTGCTGACTGTTAACTTCTATGGATACAGCCGGGGCATTACCCAGAAAAATTCTGAACGGAGCACGTCCCTTGATAGCATAGGAACTGCCTTCTTTCAGCAATGAATAAAACAGTCGATTATTGTCCGCATCCTGAACTTCAGCCCAGGATTCAGACGTAGCCTGTAATTTCATAATATCATCGCCGGCAGTTACTTCATTCTTATCGTCTATTGCAGGCGTAACGTCATTACTGACAATTGCAGGCCTGGGAGATATCCTGTTTTCAGGTTTTACCTCAACCTTCTTTTCAACCGGCAAGACACCAGTCAGTGTTTTTGCAGGCTGAACAGGTTTAATGTCTGCAGCAATAACTGGCTGCCCCTGCGTTTGCAAATTATTTGTCAAGGACGTAGTCGGAATGGCATTCGACTCACCAGACAATACACTGTCCGGATACATATCAGGCTCCGCCGTGTCAACTGGAGGCTGTTCTTCCACTGCCTGGCCTGACACCAGATTACCGGACAATTCAAATCCTGATTGCTGTATCCAGAACACGAAGAGAATAAAAGCCATAGCAACCAGAACATAACTGGTTATTTTGACAATACCGTCACGGCTGCTGTGCTCGGCTGGCAAGCCTGTATTTAAATTTAACGCAGCGACCTTGTTAGGCACCATTACATCATAGGCACGCATAACCTCATCTGGCGAAATCTTTAATAGCTTTGCATAGGCCTTGATATAACCCTGGGTAAAGGCAGCCGCTGGTAACAAATCAATCCTGGAATTTTCCAGTGACTTGATAATTTCCTCAGACAGCTTCAGGCGATCAGCTACATCTGCGGTCACCAGCCCGGCAGCCAGCCTGGCTTCTCGCAAATAACTACCGAACTCGCGCTGTGTCGTCAGATCGACCGGCTTGTTAACGTCGACATCATTGGTACCAGTGGCATGCAACAATTCTTCACTCATTTTCTTGCTTGCTCCATCAACAAATCGGCTTCGGGCGAATCAGGAAATTCTTTAAGTAATTCGCGCGACAATTCTACATAATATTTTTTGTCACCCAATGCTCTTTCGGCCTGAATCTGTACCCACAGGCTATTCGCAGATTTACGCGCAATAGCATGGTAGCGCTGCATATAGGCACGCGCCATCAGGTATTGTTTGGTTTTAATACCCAGCTCACCCATACTCAACAGAGCCGAAGGCATCTGAGGGTTCATTTTTATCGCCTTACGTAAATATGATTCCGCCTTTTTAAAATCAGGTTTATCACCCAGCGTCAGGCAATATCCCATATTGGCGTAAACACGTTCGGGCTGTTCATAAAACTGGTTGTTAACAGCCTTTTCAAAATAGCTCATTGCATCGTCAATTTTATTTTGTTTGCATAAAAATTGACCGTAATTATTTTGTAATTCCGGACTATGCGGATCAATATCGAGTGCATCCAGATAATAATTTTCTGCCTCGGAGGGTTTGTTAATCATCTCCATCAATACCGCCATGGTTGTGTAGGCCGGCACAAAATCCGGATCCTGTTCTATAGCCTTCTCGAGTTTTCCTTTGGCAATCTCAAGCTGGCCGCGTTGTATATAACCGGACGCGAGCTGCACATTCGTTTTTGCAGCCTCCCGCATATTTGATTCTTTTTTTACTTGCGCGGGCGTGGTGCTGCAGGCGACAAGAAAACAACTCAGCAGAATAATCAGGTACTTCAATTTACTCATAAACGCATTCCGAATCTTGGAGTTATAAATTTTTCGGTGCGACGACTCCGGTCAGTAATTTTACCAACCAATTGACCACAGGCAGCGTCAATATCGTCACCGCGTTTTTTTCTGATAACGGTTGTGATACCGGCATCATGTAATTTTGTCTGAAAGCGCTTCACCGCATCTGAAGAAGAGGTTTTATAACCGGAGCCAGGAAAAGGATTAAATGGAATTAAATTTACCATCACCGATAAGCCATTGAGCAACTTGATAAGTGCCTGGGCATCTTTCAGGTTGTCATTCACACCATCCAGCATCACATACTCAATGGTAATACGTGCTCGTGCCGGTTGCTTCTCCATAAAGCGATGGCAGGCAGCCAGCAAATCCTTTAAAGGATATTTTTTATTCAGGGGCACCAGTTCATTACGTAACTCGTCGTTTACCGCATGCAATGAAATCGCCAGTTGCACGTCATGACGATCTGCCAGCCTGTCCATAGCCGGAATAACACCGGCCGTACTCACGGTTACGCGACGCTTGCTCAACCCATAAGCAAAATCGTCGAGAAAAATATCGATAGCCCTGACCACGTTTTCGTAATTCAGCATAGGTTCACCCATGCCCATGAGTACGAGGTTGGTGATATTGCGGCCCGACCTGCCCTCTTCCTTCAACAGTTTGCCGGCCAGCCAGATCTGGGCAAGAATTTCGTCAACGGTCAGATTACGGCTAAAGCCCTGGCGCGCAGTCGAACAGAAGCTGCAATCCAGCGCACAACCTACCTGCGATGAGATACACAGTGTGCCGCGATCATCTTCCGGTATAAAAACCGTTTCGATGACATTGCCATCGTGCAGTCGCAACGCCCATTTACGGGTGCCATCGACTGACAATTGATCCACCGCCACTTCCGGTGCCTCAATGCAGGCCAGCTCAGCCAGACGCAGTTGCATCGCCTTGCTCACATTGGTCATCTGGCTAAAGTCGGCAATGTGCTGCTGGTGCAGCCATTTCAGGATTTGTGAGGCGCGAAACGGTTTTTCGCCCAAACTGACGAAAAACGCCTCCATCTCCTGCCGGTTCATGCCCAGCAGGTTTACCCTGGCATTCGGTTTTGCCGTGCTGTCAGTGGAAGTGTTCACATCAGGCCTCAAAGTCAAACGGGGATTCTCTATAAAAACTAAACCCGCGGATATTACGCGGGTTTTACCGATTCTCAAAACATAAAAGCGTCACTCGCGTTCAGCGATCCAGTGCATTTGTATGGCTTCGAGAATTTTCTCATTGGAATGTTCCGCCGCATCGTCAAATTCGTCGAGTTCACACACCCACTGGTGCAAGTCCGTAAACCGTATATAGCGTGGATCTATGTCTCCATGCGCCTCGTCCAGCGCGATGGCTATTTCCAGCGAGTCAGTCCATTTCAGGCACATATAGCAGACTCCTAGTGATTTTCAGAAACCATGTTGATAGTGTATTTGGGTAACTCGATAACCAGATCCCTGTTACCCACCAGCGTCTGGCAACTCAAGCGTGAATCCGGGTCCAGACCCCAGGCCTTGTCGAGCATATCGTCTTCAAGCTCGGTACTGGGATTAAGTGATGCGCCGCCCTCACGAATATAGACATGACAGGTTGTACAGGCACAGGATTTTTCGCAGGCATGCTCGATTTCAATGCCATGTTGCAAGGCTGCATCGCAAATACTGACTCCGGGTTTGGCCTCAATCACCATACCTTCGGGGCAAATCTCTGCGTGGGGTAAAAATATAAGTTGTGGCATTGTCTGACTCTATTTCTTTAAATGGGTAAATTCTTCAACACTGTGTCCGGCCATAGCTTTGCGCACGCTGGCATTCATACGTCGTGCCACCCAGTCATTACTGGATTTTTCCAGCTGTTCCATGGCTTTTTTAATGGCTTTTTTATCATTACCGGCACGCACGGCTACCAGTTGTGTCCTGGCTGCCATAATGCCCGCCGTTTCAGTCGCATCCAGCAAGCCGGCATCTTCTGCCATCGCCGCATCGAGTGCTTCAATAACCCGATCCGCTTCAACCTGTTGCTCGCGCAGGCTGCGCAGTTCCTTATCATCCATGGCATGGGCCATGGAGTCGCGCAACATGATTTCGATTTCACCATCACTCAATCCATAAGATGGCTTGACCGCAACTTGCGCCTCAACACCCGATGTCTGCTCACGTGCTGACACACTGAGCAAGCCATCTGCATCCACCTGAAAGGTTACCCGGATGCGGGCTGCACCCGCCACTTGCGGCGGTATGCCGCGCAGTTCAAAACGTGCCAGTGAACGACAATCAGACACCAGTTCACGTTCGCCCTGAATCACATGTATCGCCATGGCTGTCTGGCCATCCTTGTAGGTGGTAAATTCCTGTGCTTTTGCCACCGGTATCGGCGTATTGCGGGAAATCACTTTTTCCACCAGGCCGCCCATGGTTTCTATACCCAGTGACAGCGGTATAACAT
>JACPVK010000237.1 GCA_016191795.1 Gammaproteobacteria bacterium | reverse complement strand
CGACTCTACTTTGTTTTTCCGGACATCAATACGGCCAAAACCGTTGTCGATGAACTTTTACTCAAACGTGTTACCGATCACCAGATTCATGTGGTTGCCAAAGAAGGTGCGCGACTGGATGATTTACCTCAAGCCAGTTTGATGCAAAAAAGTGACTTTATTCCTGCTGTTGAACGCGGCCTGGCTTATGGCGGCGTTACCGGTATTCTGGCGGGAATAGCTGCCGTCACTTTTCCACCTGCCGGTCTGGCACTGGGTGGTGGCACTATTCTGGCTGCCAGCCTGGCGGGTGCCGGTATTGGTGCCTGGTTATCGGGCATGATTGGTGTGAGTGTTGCCAATTCCCGGATTCAACAATTCGAGAAAGCGATTAACGCTGGTGGCATATTGATGATGGTGGATGTGCCTAAAGAGCGCATGGCTGAAATCAATCAACTGGTAAATGGCCAGCATCCGAATGTAAAGGTCGGTGGTACCGAGCCGCACATTCCGGCATTTCCTTAGTCATTTCGGTGTTAGGTTTTTTGGCGTCTATAAAGATGTTCGGCGCAGACGACTGCACGGATGCAGGAGGTAGAGCAACGCAGGAGCAGTTGCCGAGACACAGAGTACACAGTGCTTTTTAAATTCATTTTTCACTGTGATCTCTGTGTCTCAGTGGCGAATCTTTTATAAGGCCAGGCAAATAAGTGCTAATGGGTATGGGTTGATAATTTTGTGGGTCAGCCTTCAGGCTGACGCTGTTTCTGTTTTAATTTGCAAAAGCGTCAGCCTAAAGGCCGACCCACAAACACGGATGAGGTTTTGCAGTTCTTCTTTTATCGAGTTTTCTTTTTATTCACTAACCCAGCAGATCCTTCAATGCCGCCAGATGCGCCCGACCACGCGCCTTGCTGGTTTCCGGGTCTAGTTTTTGTCCGCCACCGCTGCGTTCAATATGTTGCTCGGGCAATTCGTTTAAAAAACGGCTGGGTTCGCATTCTATGTCTTCGCCATAACGACGACGGCGCGCGGCGTGGGTGATGGTTAATTGTTTTTGTGCGCGGGTAATACCGACATAGGCCAGGCGACGCTCTTCCTCAATATTATCTTCCATAATGCTGGTGCGATGCGGCAGGGTTTCTTCTTCAACGCCAACTAAATACACGTAGGGAAATTCGAGACCTTTTGCTGCATGTAATGTCATCAGATGCACGGCATCGGGCGATTTTTCTTCGTTGTTGCGTTCCAGTATATCCATCAAGGCAATATGCGCCACCAGTTCACCGAGGGTGTCTCCTTTCTCTTCCTGCTCCAGTTTGCGCAACCAGTCCAGCAGTTCCATTACATTTTCCATTTTACGTTCGGCGACTTTTAAATCACTGCTCTGGTCTTTCAGCCAGTCGTCATAGCCGATTTCAAGAACCATGCTGCGCGCTACTGCTACACCATCACCACGCGCGGCATTATCGCTGGTGAGGGCGATCCAGTTGGTGAATTGTTGCAAGGCATGCAGCGCACGCTCACTTAATATTTCCTGCAAGCCCAGTTCAAAACTGGCGGCAAATAAACTGATATTACGCGTGCGTGAATAATCGCCGAGTTTTTCCAGAGTGGCGGCACCAATTTCTCGGCGTGGTGTGTTGACGATGCGCAAGAATGCAGTGTCGTCATCGGGATTGGCCAGCAAACGCAAATAGGCCATGATGTCCTTGATTTCGGTGCGCTCAAAAAACGAGGTGCCACCGCTGACCACATAAGGCATTTGTAATTCGCGCAAATGCTTTTCAAATATCTTGGATTGAAAATTGCCACGGTACAAAATGGCGTAGTCACGATACTGGGTGCGATTTTGAAAACGGTGGGTATTCATTTCAACCACCACTCGTTCCGCCTCGGCTTCGGCGCTTGTGCATTCGATGATGCGTACCATGTCGCCCTGGCCCAGTTCTGACCAGAGTTTTTTCTCGAACACATGCGGGTTGTTGCCTATCAGTTGATTGGCACACTGCAGAATGCGTATGGTGGAGCGGTAATTTTGTTCCAGTTTAATCAGTTTTAACTGCGGGTAATCGGTTTGCAAACGCGCCAGATTTTCCGGACGCGCACCGCGCCAGGCATACACCGATTGATCATCATCGCCCACCGCGGTTAAACGTGCTGCAGTACTGAGTAATAATCGCACCAGTTCATACTGGCTGTTGTTAGTGTCCTGATATTCATCCACCAGTAAGTAGTGCACACGGTGCTGCCATTTTTTTAACACCTCGGGATGGTTCTGAAACAGCAATACCGGCTGCAAAATCAGGTCATCAAAATCCATGGCATTGTAGGCATGCAACTGGCGCTGGTAGCGCGCATAGAGTTGCGCATAGCGTGCATCAATATCATTTTCGGCGGTGGCGAAGGCGGCTTCCGGTAACACAAAATCGTTTTTCCAGCGCGAAATGCGCCAGCGCGCCTGTTCGGCATCATCGACATTGCTGGTCGAGTCCTGGGCATACAGGCCCTTGAGTATGGTCAGGGTGTCGGCGGCATCGAATACACTGAAGCCTTTTTTGTAACCCAGCGTGGTGCAGTCACTGCGTAATATGCGCAGGCCCAGGTTGTGGAAGGTGGAGACGATCAGGCCCCGGCTCTCCCCCTTGCCCAGCAGCTCGCCCACCCGGCTCTTCATCTCTGGCGTCGCCTTGTTGGTGAAGGTGACGGCGCAGATATTGCGCGCGGCAATGCCGCAGTCATTGATTAGCCAGGCAATTTTGTTAGTGATAACTCGGGTCTTGCCGGAGCCGGCTCCGGCCAGTACCAGCAAGGGGCCATCGATATAACGTACTGCAGCGAGTTGCGGGGGATTGAGATTGGACATGATGTGTTGATTAAGCAAAAGGACGGCGATTATATAGTTACGTGTCGTGAATTACTGAATGTTTGCGCGAATATCAGGTAATTGATCAAGTAACTCAGGCAACGCGGTTTTGACGGTTTCCCAGACTACCTCAAGATTAATGTCGAATTAGCCATGGGCGATGCGATTACGCATGCCTTTCATGTTGCGCCAGGGAATAGCCGGGTATTTATCAATAAACTCTGCGTGATCTTTTAATAACCGGGTGGCGGATTCGCCGAGTATGACAAGGTTAAATATGACGGCCTGCTGGGTTTTCTTGTCGGTCAGGAATTCAGTTCGGGTCATGCCATCGGTGTAAGAACAGGCTTGTTGGGTCGCTTCAATCATCTGGTCGAGATATTCACCGAGACGATTCACACTCATACCGGACTAGCCTCAGCCAGAACCTTGTCACGAAATTTTACGGGCAGGTCACCGGGGGTAAGCAAATCGACAGGCACACCGAGTAATTCTTCTAACTCGATTTGCAGGCCGCCCAGATCGAATAAGGTAGTACCGGGTAAGGGGTCTACCAACAGGTCCAGATCACTGTCATCGAGATCATTGCCATGCAAGGCCGAGCCAAACACACGCGGATTAGTGGTGCGAAAACGTATGGCGGCAGCACGTATGGCCTGGCGTTTTAAGTTTAGAGCTGTTGAAGGTTTCATCGAAAAATCCGCTCACGAGTTCATTGATGATGGCCTGACTTTAGTTGAGTTGCAACCCGGCTAGCCCCCCCCTGGGTCTTGAATTATGAATCTATAGCCTCATATAGGGCATACCCAAAAACCCGATGCCACCCGCCGTCAGGTCTTCAATGCTGAAAAAGAAGCCTTGACTCAGGGTGGTTGCTGACTATCATTAGCACTCACTTTACGAGAGTGCTAATCCACAACGAGGAACTAACACATGAAACTCCGTCCATTGCATGACCGTGTGGTCGTCAAACGTGTCGAAGAAGAGAAGAAAAGTGCCGGCGGCATTTTCATTCCTGACTCCGCAGCAGAAAAACCCCAGCGCGGCAAGGTCAT
>JACPVK010000233.1 GCA_016191795.1 Gammaproteobacteria bacterium | reverse complement strand
TCTGGTTTGATCGTGCCCAGGCCCAATACAATGCCGGCCAGTTATCGCTGGCTGAACGTGCAGAAGTTGAGCAGATTTATTTTGCAATTTGCCGTCAGTTACAGGGTTTATTGCAGCATTCTTCGCGCGTACAGCGCGAGACTCTTGATGAAATAAACGAAAAAATGGCGGATAAATATTTCTGCAATTTTTCAGTGTTCCAGTCTATGCCGGATGTGTGGGGGATTGATCAGGTGTTCCCGATTGTGCCCCTGCATCGCCTTGATGAAGTGCCTGATCGCCGGGGAATTATTCATGATTTAACCTGCGATTCTGACGGTCATATTGAATATTACGCAGACAGTCATGGCGTCGAAAAAACCTTGCCGCTACACGCTGTGCGTGACGACGAAGATTATTGGCTGGGTATGTTTTTGCTGGGTGCGTATCAGGAAATCCTCGGCGATATGCACAACCTGTTTGGTGATACTGACGCCATCAACGTAGAGCTCGATGGCAAGGGTGGTTACAGGCTGGTTGAAGCAGAATACGGCGACAGTGTTGAGCTGTTATTGAGCTACGTGCACTTTAATATTGATGACATGATGACGGCGTATCAACAAAAAATTACAGCGGCAAAACTTTCAAAGAAGGACGGCGGAGATTTTATTAATGCCTTGCAGGAAGGTTTAAAAGGCTATACCTATTTTGAGCGTTAAAATAAAAAAGCTGTTAGATGTTTGTAACCAGTTGGGCACGCGCCATGAGTTCGCGTACTGAGCAAACCTGGGCACCAAACATCAGGGTCTGGTTTAGCTGAATGTAGCCTTCCTTAAATGGAATTTGTTTGCCGTCATCCATCAGATAAGTGCCGTTTTTGGAATTCAGATCGGTTAAATACAGTTTGTCATTCAATATAACCAGTTCGGCATGACGAGCGCTGGCTGTTTTATCAAATAACTGAATGTTGCCCTTGCGGCCAATGATGTAGGTTCTGTTTTGCACCGTCATTCCTCGTAAGTTTTGAGTCGAGCATTTCATTGCGACGGCGGATTGTATCGCCGAAGAAATGTAAAAATATGTGAATCAATTCAAGCGCTCTGTAGGGAGCAAAATATATCGATCATAATTTCTGTTTTTTACTACCCGTACAGGGGATCAAGCAGAAACATGCGTCGCTTATCCGGTGTTACGCATAAAGTCCGCTGTGCGAAAAAAGGCAGCGGTGAGTTCGTTACGCAAAGCGTTATCCAGGCCAATATCCGCCATGGACTGAGTCATGCAAAGCATCCACTGGTCACGTTATTTTTCGCCAATACGAAAGGGCAGATGTCGCTGGCGCAGTTTGGGATGGCCATATTTTTCGATATACAACTGTGGCCCGCCAAGCCAGCCACATAGAAACATGAACAATTTATCGCGCGCTTCACTCGTGTCCGGGGCGTGCAGCTGGCGAATATCCCTGGCTGCTTCCAGCTCGTCCATCAGGTCATAGAACCGGTCTACCAGCTGTCTTACTACCGTCTCGCTACCCATCCGGGTGAAATAATTGTCAGTCATTAGTCGTCTTTGTACAAAAAAAGTACATATTAACATTCCTGTGATGGCTAATGCCGCTGTATAATGCGCGCCCCTTACTTCTGCGGTGCCTGTCTGTGTCTAGGATCGAAAAATTACGCAATATCGCCATTATTGCTCACGTTGACCATGGCAAAACCACGCTGGTAGACCAGCTGTTGAGACAATCCGGCACTATTGATGCGCGCGCAGATCTGGGCGATTGCATCATGGATTCCAACGACCAGGAAAAAGAACGCGGTATTACCATCCTGGCCAAGAACACTGCCATTAAGTGGAATGACTACCGCATCAATATCGTCGACACTCCCGGCCATGCCGACTTCGGTGGTGAGGTTGAGCGCGTATTGTCCATGGTTGATTCCGTGCTGCTGCTGGTGGATGCCCAGGAAGGCCCAATGCCGCAGACCCGTTTCGTAACCCAGAAGGCCTTTGCCATGGGTTTCAAGCCGATAGTGGTTATCAACAAAATTGACAAGCCCGGTGCCCGTGCCCATTGGGCGCTGGATCAGACATTCGAATTGTTCGATCGCCTGGGCGCTACCAACGAACAGCTCGACTTCCCGGTGATTTATGCCTCCGGTGTCAACGGCTATGCCGGTGACAACGAAAGCATTACCAGCGGTGATATGACGCCGTTATTCGAAGCCATCGTGAAATACGTATCACCACCTGATGTTGATATGGATGCACCTTTCCGTATGCAGGTGAGTTCACTTGATTACAACAGCTATGTGGGCGTAATCGGCATTGGTCGCATCAAGGAAGGCCGAGTGAAGCGCAACCAGCCGCTGTCACTGATCGACCATGAAGGCAATGTGCGTACCGGTTTACGTATGCAGCAGATTCTGGGTTTTCATGGTCTGGAACGTATTGAAGTGCCTGAGGCTTCAGCAGGCGACATTATTTGTTTCTCGGGTATTAGTGATCTGAATATCTCTGACACCCTGGGTGACCCGGATCATGTTGAAGCGTTACCACCGCTCTCGGTGGATGAGCCGACTGTCAGCATGACCTTCCAGGTTAACAACGGTCCCCTGGCTGGCCGTGATGGTAAATATGTAACTTCACGTAATATTCGTGACCGTCTGCAGCAGGAGCTGATCCATAACGTAGCCTTACGTGTTGCCGATACCGATTCAGCTGACAAATTCCGTGTTTCCGGCCGTGGTGAATTGCATCTGTCGGTGCTGATTGAAAACATGCGTCGTGAAGGTTACGAGCTGTGCGTTGGTCGTCCGGTGGTGATTCTCAAGGAAGTTGACGGGGTGATGTGTGAACCGTATGAACAGCTCACTGTCGACGTGCCGGAAGATTCACAGGGCACCATCATGGAAAAACTCGGTCTGCGTAAAGGCGAACTGAAGAACATGATGCCCGATGGTCGTGGTCGCGTGCGTCTCGACTACATGATTCCCTCACGTGGCCTGATCGGTTTTCGTACTGAATTTCTCACTGCCACCGCCGGTAATGGTTTGATGTACAACGTGTTCGATCATTACGGACCCAAAATCAATGCCACCATTGGCCAGCGTAACAACGGTGTACTGATTGCCAACGAAGCCGGCAAGGCTCTGGCCTATTCCCTGTTTAACCTGCAGGAACGTGGTCGTTTGTTTCTGGGTCATGGCGACGAAGTCTACGAAGGTATGCTGGTTGGTATTCACTCCCGTGAAAACGATCTGGTAGTTAACCCGTTAAAAGGTAAACAGCTCACCAATATTCGTTCTGCCGGTGCCGATGAAAAGCTCATCCTGGTACCACCCATTCGAATGACGCTGGAACAGGCGCTGGAATTTATCGATGACGATGAACTGGTAGAAGTCACGCCTAAAGCTGTTCGTATGCGTAAAAAATACCTCACCGAAAACGAACGTAAGCGTTTTTCTCGTTCAGCTTCAGCCGAGTAAATCTAAAAATGACCGCTTGCACAACGTGCAATCGGTCATTTAATCATCTAGTCTTGGCGGTAATTATTATCCTTCGGGGTTACTGTGTCCGAAACATCGCCAATGCACATTCTGGTGGTGGATGATTCAAAAGTCATTCGCCGCGCCGCATTCAAGATTCTGGAAAAAGAGTTCTCCGTTCTCGAAGCCGAAGATGGTGTTGCTGCCTGGAAACAAATTCAGGAGAACCAGTCTATTTCTGTTGTGTTTTCCGATCTCGGTATGCCCAATATGGATGGCTACGAGTTACTGGAAAAAATCCGCCAGTCCGACAATATCGCCATAGCGAAGCTACCAGTCATCATCATTACCGGGGCTGAAGAATCTGACGGCGCCAAACAAAAAGTTTTCGAACACGGCGCCACCGATTTCATCAGCAAACCATTCGATTCCATTGCCTTGCGTACGCGTGCCCATGCACACATCAAATATCGTACCGAAGTCCATTCACTTGAACAGCGGGTAGCGACAGACAAAGTCACCGGCCTGTACACCGAGGCTGCCTTTAAGCAGCAGGGTGAACAGGCGTTGGCCTATGCACAACGTCATGGCAATGCACTGACAGTCGTGCGAATAGATATCGAGCATTTCGCTGATATTTTTGTCAAACACGGACGTGAAGTGGCAGAGCAGATTCTGGCCAAAGTGGCGTCCATCATTCGCGATGTGCTGCGCAAGGAAGATTCAGCTGCGCGTCTGGGTGTGTCGAAATTTGGTTTGTTGCTGGTATGTTCCGATGGTGATGGTGCCAGGCAGGCGGTTGCTCGTATTTGCCAGCGTGTCGCGTCACTCAAAATGAAACTGGGTAATGCCATTTTTCAAATCCAGTTCAGTGCCGGTATAACCTCTCCGGACATCATGGATGAGAGCACCAGTATTGATGGCATGCTGAAAGAGGCCGAGCATGCATTGCAGCAATCGGTCGCACAGGGTGGCGGAAAAGTGATTTTGTTCCAGACTGGCAAGCCAGTCGCAGCCGCTGCACCGGCCACTGTCCGTGTGGATGTGAATGTAGAAGACTTGCTCAGTCAAATAAACTCGGCCAGCGCCGGAATTCGTCCCGAACAACTGGCCTCGGCCCTGCATAAGCTGATCCCCTTGATAGAGCGTGCCGATCAACAGCTCAAACTGGGTTTAGGCAAAGTTGTTCTGCATTTGAAACAAAAATTACGTTGAAACAACAGGGGTAAAAATTGTTGCGGTCTTGTTGTCAGTAACTTTCTACGTCAGCTGTTTACGCCATGTTTGAAAAGCAAAAAGAATATGTAACTGGCAAATTTTTAGCACGGGTTTAATTCATTATTAATGGTTAAGACTTGTGAATAGCATTATGTCAATGACACAAAATTAATACACCTCCCTGATGTAAATTACCCGATCACTGCCGCGAAAAATACCAAATGTACCGCGTGCCAGCGGCACATCGTCTACCGTAAGTGTATCTGCCACACAGCCAGGAATATAGGCTGGTTCGGTGATCGCCATGCCTGGCGTGCAATGTTGCCCCGGCCCCTGTATGCCCTGATCAATTCCGTCCAGATTGGATAGTAAATACGCCGGTGTTTGCACTTCCACATCAACATAACCCTGTGCACTCGGCGCTGTAAAGTTAAGTGATGTAATGCCATTAACTATTGGAGATATCGCACTAAGTGTGGTGGTGTTGCCGCCGTTAATTGTTATCACAGGGTTTCCGACTACACGTCCTTGCCTGGGTGCGAGGCTATTAAATAATAAAACGTCTGCTGTGCTGATAGCTGTGCAATTGTCGTTGGGATTAATGACGAATTGGGATGTGGCATCGGCATAGTACTGCGTGCTCAGCTGCATCGAC
Source organism: Gammaproteobacteria bacterium (assembly GCA_016191795.1). Taxonomy (GTDB): domain Bacteria; phylum Pseudomonadota; class Gammaproteobacteria; order SZUA-229; family SZUA-229; genus JACPVK01. The sequence goes on along the minus strand of JACPVK010000233.1, from coordinate 2,265 downwards.
AGCGGTAACAGCTCAGAGCCGTAATTACTGGCCAGTGCCAGGCGTCCGTAACGCACGGCTGTTTGCCCGACATTGAAGTGTGTGTTTGGGCCGCCATCCAGGGAAAGGTTTCGTGTTTGCAGGGTAACGCCGTCACTGTCTGTCGGTGCAATGCCGAGATCCAGATTATTGTAAGGTCCATCTACTGCCAGGGTTCGCATGAAGAACGTGGTCGCCTGAATAGGTGCGGTGCCATTGGCAAAAGCACCGGTTGATATGACATTCAATCGCGCCGTTAAGTTGGTGCCGGCTTCGGTGGCGCCATAATTCATTTGTGTCAGACTGGAAGGATTGAGTTTGGCATAGCTGCCTGCGTAATTTTGTGTCTGGGCGGCCGGTGTCCGTGCATTAAAGGCGCTTAAATTGAAATCCATACGAAAATTTTCATTCATGTATGTGAATGGATCGGCGCAGGCAACTATGTCGCTGCGATTATTCATCACCGGACTGGCGATAGAAAAATACGCAGGAATAAACCGCCCGACATTACACACATTACCCAGTATGTTTGCACCCGAGCCCAGATAACTGGTGTGCGTGCTGTTGAGATTAACAATGCCAACCTCACTCCAGTCGATCGATTTTGTACCAACGCCATTAACAAAGCTCACGCTATTGTTATTGGTCGTTAGCGTACCGGTTGTACCCGGTAAAGGCGCAACCAGGGAATGGCCGAGTCCGACGCTGGCAGGCGTCACAGGCGTCGTTTCCTTGCCAAAATTTGTGGTTATGGAATTGTCAGTAAGATTGGCGCAGGCATCGGGGATACCATCGTTGTCGGCGTCGTCAACGGCGTTCCAGTTCACGGCGCGAAAGCTGGTGTTGAAAGCCGTGCCGGCGGTTTGAAACACCGAGCCGGTGTCATTGGCGGCATAAGATGGCCCGGTAATACCATTGGTGGCCCGGTCATTATTGAAATCCATATCAAAACCAAATGGCCGCACCACAAATGCATTGGAGGCGCCCACCACTGTAGCGGCGGCACTGGGTGGTGTACCTATACCGCCGGTTAACAGCTTACGTGCATGCAAGGTAATCTGGCCGGCGTCGCTGTAATTAAAATTGAAATTCGCGGTACCGGTGGCATCAAAGCTCATATTGATCGGTGTGTAGCTGGCAACAGCTGCATTGTTGTTGCGCGCAATGGTTTGAGTATCCACTCCAGTGGCCATGGATAACAAATTACTGCCCGTGCAACTTGCCGGATTATTACATTCATAGGCGAGGTTAACGGAGGTAGTTCCCTGTATGGCCGGTACACACGCAGATGTGGTGGTACTGGTGCGCACTGCACGTAATTGCAAAGTCTGGTCACCGGGTGCAACCGCCGAGCTTTTGCCGGCAATTTGTGATCCTATATTTTCGGGACTGCCGGTGCCAAAGAAACGAAAAATAGCATTGGAAAATTCAGCCCTGGGATCTTCAGTCAGGGATTCAGTAGCCGTACCATCCGTGACATTAATGTCAATGTGTGGCGCGGTTGTGGGTGTGGTGCGAGTCAGCCAGAACTGGGCGCTGGTTTCTGTGCCATTGAAGCGATATTGATCAGGTGCGGTGAATGTACCGCCGCCGCTGCGTAGCGACCAGCCATCGGTGGCCGGATTGGTGGTGAGCGTAATAATCGTGCTGGCTGTAGGCGCCGTAGCAACATGCGAACTGTTATGAGCAGTGACCTGTACCGCCAGCGCTTCACAGGTAATGCCAGGCGTACCATTGGGATAGCTGATGGCGTAGTGATCGATAGATGGTGCGACAACATTAACTGTGGCGCTATCCGTAGGACAACTTCCGGCAACCAGGCAGGGACTGGTGAGGGTTGCGGTATTGGTGTGCGTACCTACTGTGGTGCCGCGCACGGTAATCGTGAGACTGGCGGTAGCGCCTCCCGAGGCGATGGTTCCGGCATTCCATGTGAGTGTTGGCAGGCTGGCGGTATTCACCGTGCCCTGGCTGGCGACAGACGATACATAGGTAAAGCCGGCGGGGAGTATGTCAGTAATAGTGAAGGTCTGGCTAGTGGTGTAATTGTTAACCAGGCCGAGAGTGAACGTGAAGGTTGAGCCCAGGTTAATATTGGCCACATTGGCGGTTTTGGCGATGCCCGCGGTATTGGTTGTACAGGCCGTATAATTTGTGCCCGAACCGGTGCCGCCCGACAAATCCCAGTCACCTGTGCCATCGGGAAAGCGTGAGATATCCCGGTTACCCAGGCTATTTAAGACTATG
>JACPVK010000232.1 GCA_016191795.1 Gammaproteobacteria bacterium | reverse complement strand
GACCAGCTTCATAGATTTTCTTTACCAGATCTTTATGACGCTCGGCCACCCACCCTAAAACAAAAAAAGTCCCTTTTACATTATTTCTTTCAAGCAGCTCCAGAATTGACAGGGTGTTATTGACAACACGGGACGGCATCGATTGCCAGTCACTGCGTTTTATGTCTTTTTCGAATGCTGAAACCTGAAAATAATCTTCAACGTCTACTGTGAAAGCGTTTATTAATGATGTTGATTCCATGCTCTGAGCCTTAATCTATTTCTTTTTTTGCGTTACGGGTTTTGGCTCATCGAGATGATCAGCAATGCGTTTAAGTTGTTTGGATATTTCCACAAGCGCTCTGGAGGCTATGGGCCCATATGCACCATTTATAAGATTTCTTATGTCAGCATGGTTTATATTTTCTTTACCCAATGTATTGATGTCATTATACAAATACTCCTGATTATGTAATTGCTCATGTTTATGATCCCTGTATGATTCTGAGTATTTCTTCCATTGCAATTCCTTAAGAGCACCATCCAGATCAGATTGGCTAATCTCAGTTAGATTATCCGCATAAGCACAGGTAAGCGCGGTATCACAAAGCGTGTTGATTAGACGTGGTATACCACCCGTATATTCAAAAATAACCTCATATAAGTTAGGAGGAAAAAGCTTCTTTTTACAGCCGGCGACAGATAGTCGATGCTCAACATATCCCTGGATTTCTTCGAATGTTAATGGACGAACATGGTATCTCAGACTAACACGCTGTAAAAGCTGCTCCATATCTGGCGACTCAAGTTTATGATTCAGTTCCGGCTGCCCGACAAGAATGACATGTAATATTTTTTCTTTTTGAGTTTCAACAGCAGAAAGCATGGTGATTTCTTCCAGCACTCGCTTACTCAGGTTTTGAGCATCATCAATTATCAGTAATATTTGCTTGCCATCAAGATAACTGTTAACCAGAAACTGGTTGAGCATGTTTAGCAGCTCTACTTTTCTCGCGCTAAACGGATTTAGACCAAATTCAACAAGTATAGCCTGCAATAATTCGACCTCATCCAGTTGAGTCTGAAACAACTTGGCTACTAAAACATTTTCGTCTATTTCACTGAGCAGCTTCTTGATTAACGTTGTTTTTCCAGAGCCGATTTCTCCAGTTATCACCACGAATCCTTCCCTGTTAAATATCGCATATTCCATATAGGCCTTGGCTCTGGAATGTGCAGCACTCATATACAGATAGTCTGTATCCGGAGTAATCCGAAACGGGTAATCGCTTAATCCGAAATGATTAATATACATGCAACACCTTAGTTAGATATGTATTCGACAGAAAACATGATTCTATTATTGTCATAATTATCAGATGCAGAGGTACTCTCCCTTAAACTTGTCTCTACACGAGCGCTTATATTAATTTGTCTACTGGCCGAATACACATAATTAATACTTGCAAGGGTATCATCGTCTGTTCTGGGTACTAACCGCTCTGTATACTCTGTATTTTGCCTGATTATATTCATTGCCACTCTAGATCTTGGACTAGCGGAAAACTCATAAGTAACTGTACCTCTGTTTACGATCTGATCGAGAGTATCATCATCATAATAGTCCGCTGAAGTCTGTCTTAGCGAAACCACTATCTGACCTGAAGTAATAGATTTAGTTAAATCAAGCGCAATTGTTTTTCTGTTGTAAAGACTGGAAATTGATGATAAAAGAAAATCTGCATTCTGAGTAAAATGATCATCAATTGAAAATATGTCGTTACTCGCATCAGAAAGATCTGTTAAATATACAAATCTGATATCAGTTGTCCAGGATCGCCTGTTCTGTACTGATAAAGAAAAACGCGGCTTGAGCAGGTCCTCAAGAAAATAACGGCTGATTTGTGTCGAACCCACGAGAATCTCTGCCTCATAGAAATGCTTATGATGATTGACTGACACGAATGCATCATTACGAATATAGTCAATATTATCAATGTTATTATCGTATCTTATGTTTGTATGTTCATAACCCGCGACGCTATTCAAGGTAGAACTTATGTCATATTCGAATCTTGTTACACCTATATACCTGTAATTATCTGTATCAACATTCTCATAATAATAATCATTTACTCGTGCCTGAAATAAAAGCTTGGAACGTCTATCAAGGCGAATTATGTAATTTGGACCAGTAGAATATGCATTAATATCCTGTTGATTACCGGGAGTAATGTTAGACGTTGAGTCAATTGCCGTTTGCATAAAAACGTCGCCCAGATACCATTCGAATTGTGACGGGGATATCATCCAGAGCATATCCATATTTAACTGTGCAGCTGTAGTGTCCGGAATTTCATCACTGCTGTAATTGGTCACATCCATTGCTCCCATTAAACTCATGTCTATCTGGTATCCACTATGAAGCAAGGCAACTTGCCCATGCAACAAGGTCGAACCTTCATTATTATCGGTCGCGGGTAAATGATTCGGATTGGTTTCGTCTGCCACTGATATTCGCGTAGCGTATCTCAATTCTGCAGCATCACTAACCGCTATTGAAGATACAATTAATATAAGGCCGGCTATCCTTTGCGAAATCATTTGAGTTTTTGACGTATGTACCTAATGATGGTTTTAATATCAGGAAATACATAGTTAGGTAGCTTCGGTATATCACAAAACACTACACCAAGAAGCTTTGCTTTTCCGATGGCATTCGCCGCCTCAAGAAGCCGATTCCTGGTCACTTTTCCATATGGGACAACCAATACAACAAAGTCACACAATTCAACCAGTATCCTGGTATCAGCCGAATCCAGAACGGGTGGAGCATCAACAAATAGATATCTGTCATTATATCTGGTGATCAGGTTTTCCATTAATTGACGCATTCTCATTGAAGTGAAATGCTCGGTTACAGTCTCCCTGGCTGTTCCACTGGGTATCACGTTAAGTCGCTGAATACCTGAGTTATAAAGCATACTTGCGATATCAATATGCTCATCTTCCAGGTAGTCCGTTAAACCGGTATCAATGTCCAGGCCCAGCATGGAATCCAGATGCGGATTATTAATATTACAGTCAAGCATTAAGGCAGTTTTGCTCTCATCCAGAGCAAATGCAGTTGCCAGATTAAGTGACGTTACCGAAGAATCATTCCCTGGTGCTGCCGATGTGAACATTGCGACAAAGTTTTTACCATTGCTTTTCTGGATTAGTTTCGTTCTTAAATCGCGATATGTATTGGCGATAGTACTATCAGTCATGTCAGAATGAATCAAACCTATATTTGATAGCTGGCTATTGTTGAGTAGCTCGCCAGAGTCCATTAATGCAATTTCCTTGGCAGATGATTCTCTTTGCATTACCGGCTGACTGGCACTCGAATTATTCTCGAGTGAACTAATGGAGTTTCCGGTATTGCGGACTTTCATTGCATCAGTAATTGGAGTCGGCGCATTAAAGCCGGGGCCTCGTAAAGCTTTTGCTTTTTTCAAAGCTTCTTCTATTTTACTCATTGCAGATAATCCATAAATTTAAGCCACGAAAAAACTCCGTAAATTACAAATAGTAAAAATGTACCTATATACAATATGATGATATTACTTTGTTCTTTCATATCTTCATTGGTATTTCTGATGTGATTTATATCCGCCAAAACAGGGATGCCAATATCATTAGTAATAATCCTGGAGAATCTTATTCTTGGATCCAGTTGCATGTTTAAATAGACAAGACCAATAGGAACAATCAAACCGACAAGCAGACCCGCTGCAGCAAAATGTATAAATCGTAATCCTGTCGGTAATAACGGCACCTTGGCAGGTTCCTGAATCTTAAATGTGAGCCCCTGATTCTCTCGATCAAGGCTGCGTGAAACGTTGGCATTTTCTCTACGCCTTAAAAGATCCTGATAAATATCCTGGTTAACCTGATAGTCTCGAGTTAGTTTGGTAAGAGTTGCCTCTCCGCCATGTATCTTTCTGGCGCGGTTATACTCATTTTCAATCATTTTATTTGTTTCAGATATTCTTGCATTTAATGTAGCCAACTGGGTTTCAGTCGCCGAAAGCTCGCTACGTAACTGCTGGTATAATGGATTTAGCAAAATTGATTCATCGATATAGGTTGATCCGGATCTCCTGGCACTAACCTGCGCCGCTTCGCGCATTTGTATTTCACTGGTCATGCTGTTTTTAAGGTCTTCGATTTGATGTTTTAACCTGACAATGTCAGGATATGTTTCGTTATAGTCCAGTCGTAATGTTTCCAGCTGGGTCTGTAGTTCGGATATCTTGGCTCGATATTGCCCTTCTTTCGACTGACTAATAGTAATGGCTGCCTCCCCTGACAGCTGTTCTTTAATGGAATCTCGCTTGATAGTCGTCTCTCTGATTAATAACCTGGTTTGTTCGATATTGCTTTGCAATGAGGCGATACGGCTTGATAACTCGGATTCCTGACCCGGTCTTACATCAGGATTCTCCGAGCGAAATTTTCGCAGCTCATCCTCTACGCTTGTTAATTTTTGCAGATATTCCTGCACTTGCTTGTCAATAAACGCATAGGCAGCCTGGCTCTCTTCAATCTTGGAACGTTCACCTTCACTTATAAATAAATCGCCAAGCTTCTTGGCAGTAATAAACGCACGCATGGGTTTGGTGTCACGATACTCAATCCTGATGAGGTTATTTCCAATATCAACGACTGAAATGCCTGTTTTCAATTCCTGCTTGATTTTTTCCTGTTCAATTTCTGATGGGTTGGTCTTTAACCATCCCGATTCTTTGAGTACCTCATCCATAATTTTATCGCCAAATATAATCTCCCTGGCATTACCAGCATGATCAACAGAAGCCGTAGTCTCTGCAGTACCATGCATAAGTGGTTGCAGGATATTGGTTTGGTCTACGTGTATGATTGTGAAAGATGTATAACGCTTGGGCCAAACAGAGCCCACAATTAGTAATGTCAGACTGATCACAACAAATAAAACGAAAATACTATTACGTCTGACATAACATTCAGCCACCAGAGTGTGCAGTATTTCTTCCAGAGCCAATTGCATCCGACTTTCCTTTACTTAAAAAACTCGCTCAGGGACAGTAATAATATCTCCTGGGCGAAGATCAATATTGGTTTCTAGCAAGCCTTCATAAAGAATATCACCCAGACGTATCTTAACTACGTGAGTTTTACCTTTAATTTTTCTATATAACCGGGTTCCATTGGGTGCCGCAAAATTATTAATACTGCCGGCCGCCAGTACTGCGTCCAGCACAGTCATTCCCTGTCGATAATTTAATGAGATAGGTGTGTTAACCGCACCGGTTACACGAAGCCGGGTTAGATACTCGTGACTATGAAGCTCAGTAACAATAACCGTGACATTCGGATCACGAATAAAACTTTGCAATAATTTTTGTATACTTGAGGCAACTTCTATCGGAGTTAATCCGGCTGCATTAATATCACCAATAAGCGGCATGGATATTTTACCATCCGGGCGTACCGGCACCGTTATAGTTAATTCCGGATTTCGCCAAACATTTATACTGACTGTGTCATCAACACCAATTCGATACTCTGAAATTGTTTCAGATACGGCTTGATCCTTGAGTAGCGAAGAATCGCCTGCAACATATATATCCGAAGCACAGGCATAGAGTGATGTGACTAATAGTAAAATTATAATTCTAGACATATTAAGATGTGTTTTCATTTATCCACCAGAGATGTGATTCTCGTTGATTCCCTGTACAACATTAAGACGCAAGCGAGTAGAGCATTATTGTCACGGCAGTGAGCTTATACTGATCCTCACGTCATTAATTTTACGTTTAATTTCATCGCAATGCCAATACACGTCTACTCATGCCAGAGGCCCTCACCCTAACGGGGGATGACCCTGACTCAGGAGAATTAAACATCTCTAATATATTTACCGGACAAACATGCAATATCATCCAAATGGACTTAGAATGCTACAGATTTTGCGAGGGCAGCATGAAGAGACGGTACTCCTACATTGATTGCTATAAAATTTTGAATATTGAGCCTGGGTGCTCATGGGATGAGCTGAGAAAAGCCTATAAAATCCAGATTCAAAAATGGCATCCCGACAGATTCCCTGAGCAATCTCCCGAGAAACTGGCAGCAGACGACAAGATAAAACGCATAACATCAGCCAATCAGCAGCTGGTCGCCTATTATCGCAAGCATGGCCGATTGCCCGATCCCGAATCCGAGAATACACCGTCAGCATTACCTCGCCCGAATCGTCCCACGCACTACTCATCACATGCCGCCTCGGCCCAGGCATCTCCGATCAATGAAACAATGAGGTCCAGACCTTCACTGCTGCCCATCGTCATTCTGATTGCGATTATCAGCTTTCTGGTCTGGCACTATACGCCTTATACTCTTACTCGCATACCCGCCCCCGTCGTGAAGACACCGGAGCCATCGCGGTACGAGTCCGTCAAAAAATCACCTGGCAACCCTATACTGATATCTTCAACCAGCACCAGTGACAGCGCTGCAGCCAGTACAACTTCCAGCCTTAAACCTGAAACTGAGGAATTTATCGGTTATGGATCCACTGTAGGCGCGGTGATTGCCATACAGGGTGCGCCGACCAGTCAATCAGGTGACACGTGGTTTTACGGCGAATCGGAAATATATTTTCTGGACGGACGGGTAATCGGCTGGCGACACATGCCTGGATCAGCACTCAAAATATCAGTAGAAAACAGTGAAATAGGCAAAACACGCTGAATGCAAGTCCATAAAAGCAATCACAATTTAAATCAGTCGCCGCATATATAATTATATTATTTTTAAAAACGCAAATATTGAAATAGCGTATATACAAATCGAGTTTTTTTATTTTTTGCCTCTGAGAAATCAGGTTGAGTTATGCATGTCATCAGGAATACCTATCTGGCACCTTGACCAAATAAAACCACCTGTAGTGTCTGGAACAAAATTGTCATATCAAGAAATAAACTGTAGTTTTTAATGTAATAAAGATCATATTGAAGTTTATTTCGTGTATCAGCAACACTATCGCCATAGGGATAGCAGATCTGGGCCCAGCCTGTTATGCCCGGCTTAACCACATGACGCAGAGAATAATGCGGTATTGACTGCTGGAAGTTCAATACAAACTCCGGACGCTCCGGGCGAGGTCCGACAAAGCTCATCTCACCCTTCAAAACATTAATAAGTTGCGGCAGTTCATCAATTCTGGTTTTGCGAATGAAAGCGCCAATCATTGTTATACGAGAATCATTTTTTCTGGCAAATTGCGCGCCATGTTTCTCGGCATCTACACGCATACTGCGAAATTTCAACACCTGATACGGTGTATCACAAAGACCTATACGCACCTGCCTGTAAAATATCGGATCGCGCCCATAGCTACTTAACCAGATGGCCACGATTATGAATATCATGATAGGGCTGGCCAGTATTAAAATCGTAAAACTAACCACTACATCAAAAATTCGCTTGGCACCACCCGGGGAAACGGCACGCGTAAATCCGGAGGAGAAAATCATCACACTTGGATGCAATACATCCAGTTCAATATGTCCTGTAACGCGCTCAAGAAAGTGCACAATATCCCGAACAATAATGCCTGTCATTTTACATTCAAGCAATCCGGTTAGAGGAAAGCCCTGACGCCGGTCATCCATTGCCAGCACTATTTCATCCACATCATGTTCCGTTGCCAGGTCGAGCAAGGTTGTATTGATTTCCAATACCCGCTCTTCTTCAACTTTTAATGGGTTATTATCAATTCTCAGATAACCAACAATTTCATGGCCGCGATGATAGGCAGTGTCTTGCATATCATGGAGTATTGAGGCTTTTTCACCGGTTCCCAGAACCAGAATTTTTCGGCGAAAAAATCGGTGGTTATCGAGCTTTTGGTAGAATGTCCGCGTAATCAGGATGCCAAAAAATGCCGATAGTAACGACAGTGCGAATACACCTCGGCCAAAAAAACTGTCCGGGTGTACGTAATAAATCATCACCATGGTTACCGTGCCTATACCGAATCCCAGAAAAATCCGTATCATCATCCCGGAAAAATCATCGACGACATTTCGGGTATGCAGGCCAACTGCCGTCATAGACAACGACATCACAACAGCAAATGTTATGGCTTTCGGAATCAGGGGTTCCAGTAGTAGCTTGTTGTCAGGGTTACCATTGATGTACCTGATTTCCACGCCGAGAAAAACCGATGAAAACAGTACAAGCAGTTCAACCAGAATGAGCAAGACTATAGATGTGGGAATGTAATGATTGAAAATCCTTAGCATGTATCTTTTTTATCCAGAAATATGAACCAACATTTGCATTTTGATTATTGAAATTAATACCCATTGGTATCGAGCGTCGTGTTGCACTGTTCACCACCACCCATGGCCGGACAGCCCCGTTCGCAACACCAGCAAAAAATTAGCTTTCGGTGATTGACGAATAGAACCGAATTCCCCATAATCCACGCCCTCAACGATACCCGCAACACGCGCATGTAGCTCAGTTGGATAGAGTACCTGGCTACGAACCAGGCGGTCGGAGGTTCGAATCCTTCCATGCGCGCCATTTTCCCTGTGATTAGCTCCCTGCCCTGAATAATGCCATAAACCTGCATTCAGGCAGTGGCCTCTCGTATCCGGCTTCCCCCCTACGTCACACAGCACAATTAACCCCTGTACCACCCAGGCCACAATAGCCATTCGGGTTCTTCGCCAGATATTGCTGGTGGTATTCCTCGGCAAAATAAAACGGCGGCGCTGCCCGTATTTCAGTGGTGATATCACCATAACCGGCGGCAACCAGGGCCTTTTGGTATTGCGCTAAAGAATCGGTGGCTTCAGCTAGCTGGGTGGCATCACATGTATAGATTCCTGAACGATACTGGGTTCCCCGGTCGTTCCCCTGGCGCATACCCTGGGTCGGATTATGCGACTCCCAGAAGACCTGTAACAGTTTGCGGTAGCTGATAACCGCCGGGTCAAAAACCACTCTGACAACCTCATTATGGCCGGTCATGCCGCTGCATACTTCCTGATAGGTGGGATTGGGAGTGATACCGGCTGCGTAACCAACCGCCGTGGAATAAACCCCTGGCAACTGCCAGAACTTGCGTTCGGCACCCCAGAAACATCCCATTCCAAACAGGGCAAAATGCATGTTTTCAGGGAATGGCCCCACCAGAGAGTGTCCGTTTACATAATGAACGGCCGGTACAGGCAAGGCTAGCGCCCTGCCGGGTAAGGCTTCATCTGCTGTTGGTAACACGAGTTTTCTGGAGGTTTCAAACATCAGCGTGCATTGTCCATCTGGCTTTATTTAGTAATAAGGGCGTCATCAAAATGACTGATTTCTGATAGCCCGTTTACTATCAGGATATTTAACAGCCGAAACTTAACTGCCTGTTAACATACCAGTTAATCGCTACCTTGATAAGGCGCCTAACGATACCCTTTAAACCTTCAGAATTCATTCACCTGATCGGGTCATTTTATGCCCTGTGAGCCGTTTTATATCCGCCACATTAATCTACGGCTTGATTTATCTCGCAGGATAGTGCAATTTTCAGTTCTGAGACTTATTCATTGCAAGCTGGAATGCCCACTGAAATAACCTAAAACCTATAAAATGCGGGAGTAGACGAGCATGAACGATTCTGTAGACAAACAACCAGCCAACGACCGGCGATCGAGAACTCGCAAGGAAATCAAGCAGCTGATTGCCGAGCGTAATGAAGTGTTGTCACTCTACTGTCAGCTGGCGGGATGCGATGGCAGCGGCATCAAGCCGTATGATGAAATCGATCTGGAAATCCTGCAGGAGTTTTGTCAGGTATTGATTGACTACATAGCCACCGGCCACTTCGAGCTCTATAACCGTATTTCAGAAGGCGGTGAACGTCGTATCGATATGTCCAAACTCGCCAACGTGATCTGGCCACGTATCGAAAAAACAACCCAGACCGCCGTCGACTTCAACGATCTCTATGATGGTGGCAGCAACTCTCCGGATACACTTAAGCAACAACTGCCGCAATATTTGTCCAAACTCGGCGAAGACCTGGCCACTCGTATAGAACTCGAAGACCAGTTAATCAACACCCTGCTATCCCCTGCTCCCGCGGCCTCTGCGGCCATGCAATAATTCTGACCGGCCGGCTTGAAAGAGCCGGCCGGTTTAGTTTTTCTTTATTTCTTTCGAATCAGCCAGCAGCGATGAATTTTCGGGTTGCGCTTGAAATCTTCCGGTAAGGTCCTGGCACTGATTTCCTCGACTGCAAACGCATTCGACACGGCGGCCTCGAGCTTGAAGCGACGAAAATTATTTGAAAAAACCAGCACTCCCTGATCAGACAATATAGCCATACAGGATTCAATCAGTGACACATGGTCGCGCTGGATATCCAGCACATCAGCCATGCGCTTGGAATTGGAAAACGTGGGTGGATCGAGAAAAATCACATCGTAGTGTGGCCCGGCCTGCTGTTCACTCAACCAATAGATACAATCAGCCTGAATGAAAGGGTGCCTGGTAACAGGCATATCATTTAAACGAAAGTTGCTTTCAGCCCAGTCCAGATAAGTTCTGGACATATCCAGTGTGGTAACCGATCTGGCGCCACCCTCCACCGCATACACGGATGCCGTTCCGGTATAGGCAAACAGATTCAACACGCGTTTGTCGCGCGACAAATCACGAATCATGGCCCGCGTTAAACGGTGATCGAGAAACAAGCCGGTATCCAGATAATCTTCCAGATTAACGTAAAACTTTAAGCCGGCTTCATGCACCATAATTCTGTGATGAACATCATCCTGTTTTTCGTACTGGCTGGTGCCTTTTTGTTGCTGTCGTGTTTTAAAGACAATATGTGATGTGTCAACGCCCAACGTTTCCGGCACGGCCTGCATCACCTGGCGCATGCGGCGTTGAGCCATACGAATATCAACCGTGGCAGGTGGTGCATATTCCTGCACATGCAACCAGTCACCATAGATATCAATCGCTACAGCGTACTCGGGAATATCGGCATCATAAACCCGATAACATTCAATAGCATTACGTTGGGCCCAGCGTGAAAAATGCTTGTGATTTTTTTTCAGGCGATTAATAAACGCCGTTCTCGCCTCATCGGCTTTTTCCTGCGCCGGCGACACCACATCATCTGCCGGTTTTTCGTTAATGTGATAATGAAACAGGCCACACTCGATGGCGCCATTGTAAAGCGTGTTGATTTTATGTGCGCGCAGACCAACCTGTTTGGCGAGCTCGTGATTACCGGTTAGCAGGGCAACATTCCAGCCAGCGAAATGTTGTTTCCAGCAATCGCCCAGTTCAGCATACAAATACGCAAGCTGACGTACATCACCCAAACGCTCACCGTAAGGCGGATTCATCACCACGAGACCGGTTTGCGGCGTCTGTGGATCAGCACACTCACTCACCGCGCGTTGTTCAACGGTAATAAAATTATCCAGATCGGCTGCATGAATGTTTTTACGTGCGGCGGCCACGGCATCGGCTGACTGGTCATAGCCGGTTATGGAAAGACTGGTTTCCTGTTTGGCCTGCTTGCGAATGGCCTGCGCTTCCTGGCGCACCTGCTGCCAGCTGGCGGCATCATGTTGCTTCCATTTAAGAAATCCAAAATAGTCACGCTCCAGTCCGGGCGCAATATTCAGGGCCATCATGGCGGCCTCTGTCAGCAACGTGCCGGAACCGCACATCAAATCAACCAGCGTACGTGATTCATTTGGCCAGCCGGCGCGCAACAAAACCGCCACGGCAAGATTTTCTTTCATGGGTGCCGCCACCTGGCCGCTGCGATAACCTCGACGATGTGAGGACTCACCGGATAAATCCAGACTGATACGCGCCACATCACGCTCAATATAGACATGCACACGAATATCCGGCTGATCGCGATCAACCCAGGGACGCTGATTAAAGCGTTCACTGAACTGATCGACTATCGCATCCTTGATTTTCAGCGTGGCATAATGACTGTTAGTCATACTGCATTTGTTCAACTGACAACTCACGGCCAGTGTTCCATCAACATTCAGATGCTCATGCCAGTCGATGCCCTGTACACCCTGATACAATTGCGCATCATCGGCTGCGGCAAATTCACCCAGCTGCAGAAGTATGCGACTGGCCAGGCGTGACCACAGACAAATCCGGTAAGCCACTGCCAGCTCTGCTGTAAAGCCGACACCCGCCACCGCCGGTTTAATATCGTTGGCACCGAGCTGTTTAAGCTCGCTGGCCAATAAATCATCCATGCCTTTGGGACAAGTGGCAAAAAATGTAAGGTTGTTATTCATCAAAAAACCCGAAAGTGAGAAAAGATTTTCTCAATAAAATGTTAGAATAGCGCGCTATTGTACATGGCTTCATTTAACGAGATCGCTGACATTAACCTGCAATATTTGCTCTGGCCCGGATTAATGGTATTCATCGGCATTTTGCTGATGTTCGATATCGGTATTTTTCGCCGATTTCGCTATCTCAAAATCACCCTGTTGCTATCACTGTTGCTGGTGGCAGCCCACTTACTATCTATACCCTGGTACTCATTACCCGACCATGTCCTGCTGATCATCATCGCCGTTCTGGTATTGAGTGGCGTGCTGTTCCCGTTACTGGGAAATCCGTTTGATATTGAGCGTCACCTGTCACCACTGGTTGACGACATCGAAGAATATGCCCTGCTGGTGTATAAGCACGCGCGCCGCGTCATTACTTTGCTGGTCCGTTCCACTGTGGTAGTGATAGGTATAGCCATGCTGGTGACACCGGCACCGGCTATTCTGGTTATACCAATCGGCCTGGGTATTCTGGCCATCGAATTCGCCTGGGCCAGACGCTGGTTATTGAAGTTCCGAAAAACCATGGATGATTTACAGCAAAAAATTCTCCAAAAAATTAAATCATCCAATAAAAAAGATGATCATCCGTTGCCATGATTAAAGCCCGCTACAACGCCGATTTATATCGCAGTTGTTCATCCTGCCAGTAAATCGCGAATCTTCACCAGATCTTCAGGGCTGTCTATACCCGGCCCCGGTAATGCCTGCGCCACTGCAACATGTATGGCCACGCCATTATACAGGGCACGCAACTGTTCCAGTTTTTCGATACGTTCAAGTTCGCAGGGTTTTAATGTACTGTACGATCGTAAAAAACCGACGCGGTAGGCATAGATACCCAGATGGCGCTGGTACGCATACACCAGCTGGTCATCCATAACATTGGGTGTATCACGATTCCACGGAATCGGTGCACGACTAAAGTACAGCGCATAACCTTCTTTATCAGTAACCACTTTTACAACATTGGGATTACTCACATCCGCGATCGACAGTATCGGCGTACTCAGGGTTGCCATGCCAGCGCGTGCATGCCTCGACAAATTGTGCGCTACCTGTTGCAAAATCGCAGCGGGCGTTAATGGCTCATCACCCTGCAGATTCACCACGATATCGTCATCAGACCATTGATACAGACCACAGACTTCACCCAGACGGTCGGTACCTGTCGGGTGTTTATTGTCGGTCATGCAAACCTTCGCACCGAATTGTTTGGCAACCTGGTAAATACGATCATCATCGGTGGCAATAATGATTTCACTGGCAGCCGATTTTTTTGCGCATTCCCAGGCATGTTGCAACATGGTTTTACCGGCAATATCCACCAGCGGCTTGCCAGGAAAACGCGTAGAGGCATAACGCGCCGGAATAATAATTTTGAAATCCGGTATTTGATTGTTGCTCATATAACTGGCCGGTTTTGACAATGTCGTTATGACTTGCCGGCTTTTTGCAGGCGGCGAGCATCCGATTCCAGCATAACCGGAATACCATCGTGTATGGGATATGCCAGGGCATCGTTGTGGCAAATTAATTCATTGTTTTTTTTGTCATATTCCAGTTTGCCTTTGCATTTTGGACAAACCAGAATTTCCAGTAATTTTTTATCCATGACACACCTGCTCAATTAAATGTTCAATTCGTTGAAGTGCAATTGAAGATAATTCAATGTCAATTGTTAAGTACCAGTGACGCGGCATATAAAATCCGGCGCATTTAACAGCATCTTTTTCTGTCATGAGTACCGGTAAATCATCACCAAAATGCAAATCATCGATGCCAAATACATGGTGATCAGGAAAGGCATGCGGAATAATTTCAATGCCATGATCCGTTAAGGTTTTAAAAAACCGCTGCGGATGACCGATGCCTGCCACCGCATGGACTTTTGTGCCGGCAAATTGCGCCAGTGATGAAAATCTGGTTTCTGCTGCCAGCGAAATCAGTTGTGCCGGTTTGATGGTAAAGGATAACTGCGATGGCAATCCACCATTGGCTATCACCATATCCACCGAGCGCAGACGTTGCACCGGTTCACGTAATGGCCCGGCCGGTAGACAAAAACCATTGCCAAAACGCCGAGCAATATCCACCACAGCAATTTCCACATCACGATGCATACGGTAATGCTGCATGCCATCATCTGACAAAATAATATCGCAACCATGGCGTTCCAGTAATAATTGAATATCGGCCTGACGATCCGGGCCAATAATCACCGGACACTGTGTGCGCCGCGCCAGCAACAGCGGTTCGTCACCCGCCTCTTTTGCGTGTGTGCCGGGCATAATTTCAAGCGGGAAAATGGTTGATTTACTGCCATAGCCACGGCTGATGATGCCGGGTTTTAAACCCTGTTGCAGTAATATTTCACAGAGCTTGATAATGAGCGGCGTTTTACCGGTACCACCCACATTGATAT
>JACPVK010000231.1 GCA_016191795.1 Gammaproteobacteria bacterium | reverse complement strand
AACGTGACCACGCGTTTCGGGATAAAGAAACCACTCCTAACTCTTGCTTAAACCAATGGCAGTTTGTATGGCATGTGTCACGTGGGCACATAAAGCGTGCCCACCCTACGTAGCTGAGTGTCTGCTTTTTAAATTAATTCTGCGCTTAAATTGCCTGCTTCAGGGTGAAAAGCGAAGACTAGATCAAACAAGTGACCGACTGAATTTGATTGTTTTACGACATAACCATGCCAATCCGGCCATCTCTGAACTAGCATATCAAAGCATCAGATAAACTATGAATTTTTCCATATAAACGAAATAACAACAATTTTATTGCACCTCATCACTGGTAATTTTTTCTACTATCAATCACCATCAGTACACCAAAAAACTTGAGTCTACATAACAGGCACATAACTCAATGAACAGGACTTTCCATGAATCAGAATGTTAACCCGGTTGTTGCCTTCTTCGTCATTGCCATTACCATCGCCATAATCGGCTTTAAATACTGGGCCAATGGCGAAGCTCTGCAAGTCAGGGGCCCTGAGCAAATGCAACAGGATATCAATAACAACCTGTTTCTCACCCTAAATGGCACCTTATACAAATTATCACCAGAGCTAGATTTATTAGCCGAGTACAGGCTGGAAAAACTCGGCGTATACGACCTGGTTGGTGATTTTGCTCTGTTTTCCGATGGCGATATTCTTATAAGACGAGGCAAATACGAACCTTCATTCATTGAGAACCTGCTGGGATATTTGCGGATAGGCAATGCACTTCCTAAATCCACGCCCGGCACACAAGAAGGTTTATACAGGTGTAACCTTGAAAGTTACACGTGTCAGATATTCGGCACCCATAAGCAGGATTTTACTTCAGCCTTTCATATTGCAATCGACTGGTCGTCAGATGAAGTGTACATAACAGACACCCAGTACCACACAATTTATAAATTCGACAACAATGGCAAACTACTGGCACAGCAAACCCAGGGCTATCTATTTCCCAATCAGATATCTTTCTATAACAACAAACTCTATATTGCTGACACTAACCATCACAGCATACAAATAGCAAATCCGGAAACCAGCACGTTTGCCGACATCGAACAATCTTACAGGGTGACCAATAAAGACATCTCTACCCGAAATTGGCCTTATTCCTTTGCACGCATCGGTGACGGATGGTGGGTAAATGTCATGGGCAATGACATGAGTCATGGTGAAGTGCTGGTTTTTGATCAGGACTGGGTATCACATAGAAAACTACCGCTGGCGGACAACGCAGACCCAATGGACATTGCACAACTGGGCGACCGTGTAATGGTTACCGATTATGAAAATAACGACATTTATGTTTTCGACAGCTATGGCTCACCGTTGAACATAACCCTGCCTGCAGCAATAAAAACAAAACTGGCCAGCAACCAGGAACAAAGAAGTTATTACCAAAGCCTGGATATGGCGGGAACCATAGGCCTGATAGTTTTTATAACGCTGGGCTTCATAGGCGCACTGATACATGCCCGCATGCCAGGCAATGAGAAAAACAGTACAAAAACGCAAAGCATAAAAATTGATATAAAAGACCCGGGGGTTACCTGGATTAAAAAGAATACCCGCCATATTTTATTAATGAAGATTCTGTTTGGCCTGACCCTGGTTTTGGTGGCATTGCTGATACTTAGTGCCTATGGATCGACTAATGACATCAGGATACTGAAACTTGTCGCGCCGTTGATTATTATTTTCATGACGTCCGGTTATTTCGTGCGCAAGCAAATGTTAATGCAAATTGGTTATATCGGTGATTTATTGATTATAAAAAATGCAAAAGGTAAATATTCCGTCGGCAAGGGCGATCGTATTTATTATTCAGATAACCATATACTCATTGACGATGTATTCGTTCAATATGGGAAAAACCAGCTCCTGGATACCGAATCAGTCATCCAGCAGGTTATACCAAGATTAAAAGATGCCAACTATATAAAGCCGGGTATCATGCTCAACATGTTGATTAGCAAAATGCATGTTACTGACATTGTAATAGCAGTTGTCCCAATCTTGATGCTATTACTCATCTTCTTTATTAACAGGTAGCAAAAACGACATATTTAAACTCTGACCCGAATGGTACTTACTTAAGCCTGTAGGAGCGGGGCCATGCCCGCTACCAACAAAGCATTTACCACAGAGGACACAGAGAGCACAGAGGAATATCCGATTGTTTTTCTCAGTGACCTCCGTGTCCTCGGCAACTTCTCCTGCGTTGCTCTACCTCCTGCATCCGTGCAGTCGTCTGTGGTTAGGCTTTTTTCTTTTTATACTGGTCGCGGGCATGGCCCGCTCCTACATTCAATCGCTTCTGTGCTTAAGTTAGTGCCATTCAACTCCGACCCTGTTTTTCAATTCTGCTGACAGTATGTATACTGCAAAAGAAGCAAGATCGCTTGTTGATTCCATGGTCTCAGGATGCGAACAATATCGAACCTCTGCCCGGAAAAAACCTGGCACATTGATACAAATTTGCCAGACATGACAGTGTACCAACCAAACTGACGCTAATCATATCCATGAACATCACCTCAATCCTCAATGCCACCGGTGGCCTCGGCTTATTTCTCCTCGGCATGGTCATCATGACCGACGGTCTGCGCTCGATGGCCGGCGATTCCGTGCGCAATGTGCTGATGCGCTTTACCAAAAGTCCATTGTCCGGTGCGGTGACTGGCGCCGCCACCACTGTCGTATTGCAATCATCCAGTGCCACCACCGTCACTGCGGTGGGTTTTGTCGGTGCCGGCTTAATGAGTTTCTCGCAGGCACTGGGAATTATTTTTGGCGCCAATATCGGCACCACGCTGCGCGGCTGGGTCATCGTACTGGTTGGATTCAAATTACAACTGGGCCTGATACTGATGCCACTGATTTTGTTTGGTGCACTGGCACGTTTGTTAACACGTAATCATGTAGCGCATCTGGGTTTTGCGCTGGCCGGTTTTGCATTAATTTTTGTCGGCATAGACTTGATGCAACTGGGCATGAAAGGCCTGACAGATGTGATTACGCCGGCCAGCTTTCCGCCCGACACGTTGAGCGGTCGCTTGCAGCTGATACTCATCGGTATTTTATTCACCATCGCCACCCAGTCATCCGGCGCCGGTGTCGCCATGGCACTCACGGCATTGTTTGCCGATGCTATCACTTTTCATCAGGCCGCCGCGTTAGTCATTGGCATGGATATAGGCACCACCGTCACCGCTGCCATGGCAACCATCGGTGGTACAGTAGGCGCCAGGCGCACCGGTTTTTCACACGTGATTTTCAACTTGTTAACCGGTGTATTCGCGTTTCTGATGCTGACGCCCTACATTCAAATATGGGAAACATTTTTTCCAGGAAGACTGGAGCTGGATGCAGAGTTTGCACTGGTGGCCTTCCACACCGGTTTTAATTTTTTGGGTGTGGTGCTGGTGTTACCTTTCACCAGACAGTTTGCGCATCTGGTTGAAAGAATCTTTCCCGAACACCCACCCATCTACACCAATAATCTGGAACCATCATTGCTCAAGGAACCTGGCATTGCACTCACCACCACGTATGCCGCCATACACAATGAATTCGTCGCACTGCTGGTACATATACGCACACTGTTGAGCGGTTCCACGCCCGATGATAAAGTCGACTTGCAGGAATTACAGGCGGCCCTGGATAAAACCCACGATTATATTGACCAGATACATTTAAAGAATGGCGACAGCCCGCACTGGAATAATTTGCTGGCCATGATACACGCACTCGACCATATGCAACGATTACACGAGCGCTGTGAAGAAGACAGTAATCGCGCCGCCATTGCTCGTAAAACACCTGCACTCACTTTTGCTGTACACGAAATTAAAAATCGGATGGATAGCATCAGTTATGAACTAACAGGCAAACATCCAGAACAGGCACGTTCACTGGCTGAACAGAATTTACATTTTATAGATACACATGCCGAGCCCTTGCGTGCCGAGATTATGAGCCAGGTGGCTCTCGGCAAACTGACGGTTGCACAAGGCACAGATAGCCTGGAGGCAATTCGCTGGTTACAACGTGTCAGTGTACATGTCGATCGTATTACATTTCATCTACTAACCACACTGATCCGTACACCGGCAAAAGATCGCACGCAGAATTAAGCTGATTAATGACTATTGAATCCATATTTCAACACGTCTGTTCTTGAAGCGTCCCGCCACATCTTCATTTGATGCTACCGGATTAGCACTGCCATAGGCACGAACGCGAATCGGATCTAAGCCTTTTCGCACCAGCAAATCCGCAACGCGGTCAACCCGGTGCGTTGCCAGATCTTCGCTGTATTCCGGAATTGAACGGGTTTCATCTGAAAAACCAAACAGCATGATTTTTTTGTCGCGGTTTGCCGTTGATTTCATGTACTCAACCAGGCGATTAAGATCGTGGTGCGCCTTGGTATCGACTGCTACCGATCCTTTATGGAAACGGATATTCAATGACAGCCGCTCACCATTTTGGGTAAACACTAAATACTCCTCAGGCAAGCCCTGATCAAGTTTGACAGTTTGCGCGATAATTTTCTGCGCAATAAAACCGTTATCCTGCACCAACGCCTGACCCAGGCCTGACATAACAAAAGTCATAAAACTATTAACTTGTGGGTTCTGGATACGGGTAGGCACATACATATATAAACGTCGAGCCAGTGCATAATCCTCTGTCGCCACATCAAACATTTCCGGATACCGGGCCATCGCACCCGCTTCCGAAACACCCAGCGCTCTGGCCTGACGCACATAGGGCAAACCAATGAATCCGATGGCCAGATTATCCTGCGCGACATCATCCGATAACTGGCTGCTCGATTCGTAGCGTCTGGCGTTGGAAATTAATTTCCCCTTACCCAGAACCAGTGACTTGAACGTATCATAAGTCCCCGATTTGTCATCGCGCGCATAAACGTGAACAGGCCCTTTCATTGCCGGATCTATTTGTTGCCAGTCCTGAATTTCACCCGTGAAGATTTTTGCCAGTTGATGTTTTTGTATGGTCTGTATCGGATTTTTCTGATTCACAATCACGGCAATACCATCCAGTCCAATGATATATTCGGCCTTGTGGCTGGTCATATCACCAAAATCCGCCAGAAGATCCAGCTCATCTTCCTTGATGGCGCGTGACGACATGGCGATATCGGCTTTACCCTCTGCGATAGATGTAAAACCGGTTCCTGATCCATGCGACAGAATCTCAACTGTTTGCAACCTGCCCTGCCTGTCTGTACCGTGAATTTCGATCGACTCGTCTGCTACGGGGACAACTTGAATATTGCTAAACCCTTCGCTTAACAACCAGCTTGCAACCAGATCAGGAGCCAGTTCAGAGCCAATAGTATTGGAACCATGTAAACGTAACAGTGCACCATCCGCAGCATGGAGAGTAAAAGGAATGACCAGCAAGGCTATGCATAAAATACGTGACATACAGCTTTCTCCGAATCATTTTTAATTTGGAGAAAGCCTAAAGCGGGATTGTGACAGGATCGTTAAACGCTAATGTGTCAATCAGGGTTTTGATTAGGAATTATTCCTGACTTAAACATTATGTAGGTTGGGCTGAATGTAATGAAGCCCAACAATGAATTCCAACATTGGGCGTTCATTATTGGGCTTCGCTGCGCTCAGCGCCAACCTACATGACAACAGGTTTTAGATTATTCAATGTTTCTTCGGCGCAAAAATATCCGTACAACTACCTTCCGCCACTTCCGTTGCAAAATTAATCGTTTCAGACAAAGTTGGATGCGGATGAATAGTCAGTGCAATATCGTTAACATCAGCACCCATTTCAACCGCCAATGTCGCTTCTGCAATGAGCTCACCAGCATTTTTACCGAGTATGCCGCAGCCTAGTAGACGATGGGTTTCCCTGTCGAATAAAACTTTGGTCATACCGGCTTCGGCACCCACCGATAATGCGCGACCACTCGCCGCCCAGGGGAACACACCTTTTTCATAAGCTGTACCGGCTGCTTTCAATTGATCTTCCGTTTGGCCGCACCACGCCACTTCCGGGCTGGTATAGGCAACCGATGGAATAGTACGCGCATCGAAGTAACGTTTTTGTCCGGCAATCACTTCGGCAGCCACTTTGGCTTCGTGGGTTGCCTTGTGCGCCAGCATCGGTTGACCGACAACATCGCCAATCGCAAAAATGTGATTCACATTAGTGCGCTGTTGTTTATCCACGGCAATAAAACCGCGTTCATCCACGGCAACGCCCGCCTTGTCGGCATCGATCAATTTGCCGTTGGGTGTACGACCGATGGCGACCAGTACCGCATCGAACGTATCTTCTTTCGGTGTATTTTTATCATCGGCCGGTGCTTCGAATTTACACACCACACCTTTGGTCGTGGGCTTTATTTCGCTGACTTTGGTGTTGAGGAAAATATTTTCGTAACGGCCTTTGAGAATTTTTTCAAACGGACGAATCAAATCACGATCGGCACCGGGTATCAAACCGGAACTCAGTTCAACCACGGTAATTTTTGCACCCAGTGCGTGATACACCGTGGCCATTTCCAGACCGATAATACCGCCACCGACGATCAGCATACGTTTGGGTATTTGATGCAATTCCAGGGCATCGGTGGAATCCCATACACGTGGATCTTCCCAGGGTACGAAGGGCAGTTTCATAACCGATGAACCGGCCGCAATAATGCAATGCTCGAATTGTACAGTTTGTTTCTTGCCGTCAGTTTCCACTTCAATGGTATGCGGCGAAGTGAAACGACCATAACCATGTAGCACTTCAACCTTGCGTTGCTTCGCCAGGCCTTTTAAACCGGTGGTTAATTTACCCACCACTTTATTTTTGTGATCACGCAATTTGTCAGTGTCGACTTTGGGACTGGCATAGGCTACGCCCAGCGCAGAAAATTCGTGCGCTTCTTCCATGACTTCGGCCACATGCAACAAAGCCTTGGAAGGAATACAACCCACATTCAAACAAACGCCACCCAGCACAGGTTCTTTTTCAATCAGTAAAACTTTTTTGCCGAGATCGGCAGCGCGAAATGCAGCGGTGTAACCGCCAGGGCCGGAGCCGAGCACGACCAGGTCAGCGTGCATATCTGCAGTACCGGAAAAACTCGCGGCAACGGTTTTCTCAGAGGGTGGCACAGATTTAGCCGCAACCACTCTCTCCGTGCTTTCTATAGCCCCAGTCTTTAAATCTGTTTTAGAAGCGGCCTTTGTTTCAACTTTATTTTCAACTACAGAGCTTTCCAGCGTTAATATCAAAGCGCCTTCAGCAATTTTGTCGCCAACTTTCACCACTACCGATTTCACTTTGCCAGCGGCAGGTGATGGAATTTCCATACTGGCCTTGTCGGACTCAACTGTGATCAACGACGTTTCAACCTGTACGTCATCACCGGGAGCAACCAGCACTTCGATAATTTCAACAGCATCGAAATCACCAATGTTCGGAACCTTGACTTCAATTGTGCTCATAACCAAACCTTTTGTAGGGTGGGCATTGCCCACCAATTT
>JACPVK010000230.1 GCA_016191795.1 Gammaproteobacteria bacterium | reverse complement strand
CTGATTATGAAATTCTTCACCCTCAAGAACCTCCTTGATCATGGTGGTTGATTCTTCTGGCATCAAGCCTGGCAACTCATCTGCCATGACTGACTGTGGCACACACTGAAACACCAATCCCAGCAACAGCACCAATACAGCGGCAGATGAAAATATATGCTTCTTAAATTTTTCAGCCATATGGCGGAAACGAATTTCTATATCCCAGGCTTCAAGACTGATGCGGCGATTAATATACAGTGCAAATCCGGCCATAGTATAAAAAGGTGCCACCAGTGCCATAGCAACAAAAGAACACGCATTAATTACAAATGAAGCAAGGTTCCCTCCGTCTGTATAAAAGCTCATCACATGAAAATCACTTTGCTCTGGTACCATCAACACAGCCAGTCCCAGAATACCAAACACGATTGTCATTTCCATATTGACGCAGACTATCGTTAACCAGGTTGCTGCATTTGAAGTGTGTTGGTGCAGCACAAACAGACGCTGGTTTCGCCGTTCACCCTTAAGATTCTCCAGGACTGTAATCGGCATATCGAAAGATCGTGTCAGGCTTAATCGCCGCCAGATCAACCATGCCAACATATCTGTACGATATAACTTGTGCAATATACGAAACGTTTCAATAACACCAACAGACGCACCAAATAATCGCCGACTGGCTATATACAATGGCGCTCGATCAAATAATGGCTTTAACCACCAGGTGAGCATGAATGCAATTAAATTATTATCCGGCAACAGGAGACTTAAAACTGTAAAAACAACGAGTGCCGGCACTAACCAGACCAGCATTAATGATTGCCACCATGTTCTGGCCATGACAAAACCAAGATCTATCGCTTCCCATGCATTGCGCAAACGAGGCTTTATCTGGATACGATCAAGATTCAATTGGCTTCACCCTGCCGGCAAATAGACAATACCCAATAACCAGGCACCAGAAGGTTGCGCCCACGGCATATTTCACGCCTACCGGAACCTGAGTACTGGATGACCAGAACGCTTCCAGAAACGCTGCAATCAGCAACATTATTGTGGAACCGTATATTATTTTAACAGCCTCACGACTGACTTTTTGCAAAGCAGCCAGTCGCGTAACGGGACCCGGATCAATTAATGCAAAACCAATCATGAGCCCGGCTGCACCGCTAAACACTATAGCCGTTAACTCAAAAGCGCCATGACCCACAACAAATGGATAAAATTTCTCAACAAACCCCAGTCCTGTTAAATGACCCGCCGTGGAACCGATAAGGATACCGTTGTATATCAAATAAAAAACCGAGCCTGCGCCAAACAGGATTCCGCCGGCAAAGACCTGGAAGCTGATACTTATATTGTTTTTAATATAGAAGCCGAACATCATTAAATCGGTATCCGACTCGCGTTCGCGTCCAATTGTCGTCGCGGCAGGGTCATACATGCTCTCAACATGCCTGACGCCTTCAGATGACATCACGCTATAAATTGAATCGGAATTAAAATAGCAGAACAAAAACATGATAATGCCCGGCATCAAGAATAACAGGGCAGATAACACAACATACCGCACGTGCTCACGTAATGCATTGGGAAAGTCATAACCAATAAAACGAATGAAATGTGCGCGGTATCGCGAATGATGCTGATAAAACTGATGATGACTTCTCAGCACCAGCTTATTCAGACGGTCAACCAGATAGGCGCTGTATCTTCTATGCTTGGCCACTGCCAGCTGATGACACACAGCTCGATAACGCGATGGGAAATCGTCGAGTTTATTTAACTGCAGTTTATCAATGGCCGTCTCCAGCTCATGCCATGATTTATGATTACCCGCTTCAAAATCCTGCTGTTTCATTTCACCCCCAGCAACCAGGCTCCAATGCCGCGTAAATACGCGATACTTTCCTTGCCTCGCTTATGTGTCACTTCCTGCAATATATCCGCAAGCTCCTGCTGACGGTCTGGTGATAATTCATGATGACGTTCGATAAAATTTATTAGCGCCGTTTGATCTTCCAGCGCCAACACCATGGGCGGGGGGGACGAATGACATTCAGGCAGCTGTGAAGTATGTTGCTGATCGGTTTGATAAATCACAATAGAACCGGCAGCCAGATCGCCCAGACGTTGAAACTTTTTTGTCACCGTCATGGACACCAGACCGGTTATATATCCGAACGGCAGAAAATCTGCAAACCGTAGCAAATTACGTAATACGGATGAGCCCAGCCCGATTGCCGTCAAATCATCATTGACGACGGTCAGGCCTAGATATTTTTTACCGGGAGTCTGGCCATTACGCAGCACTTCAAAAAATACCGGATAAAGCCATTCGAGCAGAAAAGCCAAAATGAGAGTAATGCCAACACCTGCATTATCAGCCAGTGCCAGAAAAATGGATGCAATGGTTAATACGACAGAACGAATCGAAACATCAACGGCGTAGGCCAATATGCGTGCAACCGGGCCTGCCAGTTGCGCCTGAAGGTCTATACCTTCAGGCGTCTCGACGTGATAGACAGTATCCAGTTGAACCAGAGACACAAATTAAATCAGGCTGCTGTTTTTGCTTCGCAGCCAAACATATTGCGATACATAATGCCCCAGGCGATAAGGAACATAGGCATAGTCCAGAACAGGCCTATACCCAATGGCAACATCGAAACCAGCATAATGAGTATCATAACAATATAAAATCCCAGGAAACCAAACCAGTGTTTGGATACGGCTTTACGTGATGCTTCCAGAGCCTGCCAGGGAGACAGCCCTTTTTCCACCACCAGTGGCATGGCCATAAAATAGGCAACCATTAAATATATTCCGGGCACAATCAATAACACCAGACCAATAATCACCATAATATAAAACAGGATCATTGTTATCAATAATGAAAAGGCCTTACCGAAATAATCAAATACGGAAGTTGCCGTAATCGGGGCATTGACAGAACGGCGCAAACCAATGATAAACAAACCCATCGCCATAGGCAACACGATTAAATTTAATATCACTTGCTGAATCACAACCGAG
>JACPVK010000229.1 GCA_016191795.1 Gammaproteobacteria bacterium | reverse complement strand
TTATATTATTCAGTATATTAAGATGATTATTTAAAGTCATGTATCACTATGATTGCACTCCCAGTTTAGTCAGACCATAATTCGTACCCTTTATCATCCCAGACATGTTTTAGTGAAATGACTCAGCCTCAAAAACCAGCGGAACACAATCAGCTTCATCTGCCAGACATACAGCAATCCAGGATACTGGCTCAGTTACCGGGCGCCAGTCTTGCGCTGACATTGGTTAACCAGGCTGCAAAAAAGCAACAGCCACTCGTGCTGATTACCAGCGACATCCATCAGGCAGAACAACTAAAGGATGAGATCCGTTTTTTCTATTCCAACCAGGACGAAAATATACTGGGATTACCCGATTGGGAAACATTACCTTATGACGTGTTCTCACCACATCAGGACATAATTTCCGAACGCCTGACTACGCTATATCGGTTACCGGCCATCAAGCCAGGCCAGATTCTGGTACTGCCGGTAGCGACCCTGTTACAACGCCTATGTCCACGCAGCTTTATTCAGCAGCATGTGCTGATACTGGATAAGGGGCAGAAACTTCAGATTAATGATTTCCGACACAACCTGGAACGCGGTGGTTATAGTTGTGTGTCGCAAGTGATGGCACACGGTGAATTTGCGGTACGCGGGTCTATCATCGATGTATACCCATCAGGCCATGAACTGCCATTTCGTATCGATTTATTTGACGATGAAATCGATTCCATACGTCGTTTTGACCCTGAAAGCCAACGATCGCTGGATAGCACCGACAGCATCAGGATTTTGCCTGCTCGCGAGTTTCCATTTAGTAACGAGGCCATTACTGCGTTCCGCAGCCGCTATCGCGAAACGATCGAAGGTGATCCCACGCGTAGTCTGATTTATCAAAATATCAGCCAGGGAATTATGCCCGGCGGCATTGAATATTATCTACCCCTGTTTTTTGACCAGACCGAATGCCTGTTCGATTACTTGCCGAAAAACACGCTCTTTATATGTCGGGATAATCTGCAGGAGCAGGTTGAACAATATTGGCATGACATCAATCAACGATATGAGCAACGCCGACATGATATTCAGCGCCCTATTCTGTCACCGCAAAAACTCTGTTTGAATGCGGGCGAAGTAAAGGAGAAATTGGCTAAATATCAAACTGTCGAAATCACTTCTGATGACACTCAGGAAGCGACCACACGAGCACCCTGCTTTGCACCACAACCTTCGCTGGTATTACAGCAACGTAGCCAGCAGCCTTTGAATCTGTTGCTGACCTATATTCGAGAGTTTCCAGGCAGAATATTACTGGTGGCTGAATCTACGGGTCGTCGTGAAGCCATACTTGAACAGCTGCGTGAACAAAAACTTCATCCTCATGTCATGCCTGACTGGCGATCATTTTTACTCGCTACGGATAAATTTGCCATTACTGTAGCGCCACTTGAACGTGGGCTGGCACTACAGCAACCCGCCATATCCGTCATCTCGGAACCACAAATATTTGGTGAGCGCGTACAACAACGTCGCCGCAGGCAATCACGCACGCGTGACGCCGATGCTGTTATCAGCAATCTTGCAGATTTACATATGGGGTCTCCAGTCGTTCACGATGAGCATGGTGTCGGTCGTTATCGTGGCCTGCAAAAGCTGGAACTGAACGGCACTGAAACCGAGTTTCTTACTATTGAATATGCGGGCGGTGACAAGCTTTATGTTCCTGTCGCCTCGTTGGAACTCATTAGCCGCTACACCGGTGCCGATGAAGAAAATGCCCCCTTACACAAACTGGGTGGCGATGTATGGAAAAAATTAAAGCGTAAAGCGGCAGAAAAAATTCGTGATGTAGCGGCGGAAATACTCGAGATACATGCGCAACGCGCTGCAAGGCAAGGTGAGCCCTGTCATATCAATATGGATGAATATGCACGTTTTGCCTCGGCATTTCCGTTTGAAGAAACAGAAGATCAGAAGAAGGCTATCGATGATGTCCTGAAAGACCTGACACAAGCTGTTCCCATGGACAGAGTTGTTTGTGGAGATGTGGGCTTTGGGAAAACTGAGGTGGCTATGCGCGCCGCCTTTGCTGTGGCCAATGCCGGCAAACAAGTGGCCATACTGGTACCAACCACCTTGTTAGCGCAACAGCATTATCAAAACTTCCGCGACCGCTTTGCAGACTGGCCGTTTCGGATCGAAAGTCTCTCACGCTTTAAAACAAAAAAACAACAGGATGACATAATTCAGGATCTGGAAAAAGGTAATGTCGATATCATAATCGGTACGCACAAGTTGCTACAGGGCGATATCAAATTCAAGAACCTTGGTCAGTTAATCATCGATGAAGAACACCGGTTTGGTGTACAACATAAAGAGCAATTCAAAAAATTACGGGCAGAAGTAAATATCCTGACCATGACAGCGACGCCCATCCCGCGCACTCTCAATATGTCACTTTCAGGTCTGCGTGATTTGTCCATTATTGCCTCGCCACCCGTCCAACGCCTGGCTATCAAAACATTTGTTTCAGAATGGAATGATGCCCAGGTT
>JACPVK010000228.1 GCA_016191795.1 Gammaproteobacteria bacterium | reverse complement strand
TTGTTGTTCTGCGTGCTCAACGCCATTGATGTGATGGCGAAAGTGCTCGCTGCCTGGCCGGGTTTTGCAATACCAGCCAATATGTTTACGTGCAATGCGCACGCCCATTTCTGCACCGTAAAACGCATGTAGCTCCCGCATATGGCGTAATAACAGTGCACTGATTTCATCTGTGCCAATGGCCGGTAGCAGTTTACCGGTGGCGAGATAGTGGTTCATTTCGCGAAACAGCCAGGGTTTGCCCTGTGCCGCACGGCCAATCATGATGGCGTCTGCGCCGGTGTAATCCAGTACTTCTCCGGCTTTTTGCGGTGTTGCTATATCACCATTGGCGATGAGTGGAATCCGTATCCGGGTTTTGACTTCGGCCATGGTGTCGTACTCGGCTTCGCCACCAAAGCCGCACGCCCGGCTACGACCATGCATGGCCAGTGCCGAAATACCGCTGTCTTCTGCAATGCGCGCAATCGTGGTGGCATTGCGCGTATCGAGATCCCAGCCGGTGCGTATTTTCAGGGTTACCGGTACGGCAACAGCATTGACTACGGCTTGCAGTATTTGCGCCACTCTTGGTTCATCGCGCAGCAGCGCAGAGCCCGCCATGACATTGCAGACCTTTTTTGCCGGGCAACCCATGTTGATGTCGATAATTTGTGCTCCGTGGTCAACATTAAACCGTGCCGTGTCGGCCATGCGTTGCGGATCGGTACCGGCTATTTGCACGCTGATGGGCGCCAGTTCGTCGGTATGGTCCATACGCAGCCGGGTTTTGCGGCTACCGCGCAGTGTGGGGTCACAAGTGAGCATTTCTGATACCGCCAGGCCCGCACCCAGTTCCCGGCACAAGCGCCGAAACGGTAAGTCGGTAATGCCGGCCATGGGGGCCAGCAGCACACGCGAACTCAATGTATAGGGACCTATCTGCATTGCCTAATGCTAAGTTCTTGTTGTCGGAGGGGGTGGCCATATTACCCGGAAACTGCGCCGGGCAAAACACCAAAACCAGGGAAAAAAATCAGAGAATTTGTCATGGCTAAATGAATCAGTCAGTTGCGGAAAAAAGTTCACGGCGGGATGCACAGTGGAACCAGAATTTTGGCGTAGCGGGCGGTTTGATGTGCGGCTGGAGCGCTGCGGGTAACGGGCTGTGCAGGGAGCAAAGCAGATTGCGAAACTGCTATAGTGCCGGACTTTATAATCATTTAAACAACCAGATAGTGAATTCACCATGGCCGGCAGCAGTTTATTAGCATTAATCGACGACATAGCAACCATCCTCGATGACGTGGCAGTGATGAGCAAGGTGGCAGTAAAAAAAACCGCAGGGGTGCTGGGTGATGACCTGGCGTTGAATGCGCAACAGGTGGCCGGTGTTAAGGCGGATCGTGAATTGCCGGTGGTGTATGCGGTAGCCGTGGGTTCAATAAAAAATAAACTTATTCTGGTGCCGGCAGCTTTGTTAATCAGTGCCTTGCTGCCAGCGGCTATTACGCCCCTGTTGATGATAGGTGGTGCGTATTTGTGCTACGAAGGGTTTGAAAAACTGGCACATAAATTTTTACATAGCAAAACCGAGCAGGCAGAACATCACCAGCAGCAGGTTGAAGCACTGGCTAACGATTCGGTTGATATGGTGGCATTTGAAAAAGATAAAATTCGTGGCGCGATCCGCACCGATTTTATTTTATCAGCGGAAATTATTGTGATTGCGCTGCGCACGGTTGCCACGGCACCGTTTATGAAGCAGGTGACGGTGTTGTCCGTCATTGCCCTGGTGATGACGCTGGGTGTGTATGGCATTGTGGCCGGTATCGTGAAGCTTGATGATGGCGGATTATATTTGCTGCGTAAAAAAGGCATGCGGTGGTGGAATAAACTGGTTCGCCGCCTTGGCGTGGTGATATTAAATGCCGCCCCGTTGTTAATGAAAACCCTGTCGGTAGTCGGCACTGCCGCCATGTTTATGGTGGGTGGGGGGATCCTGACGCACGGTATTCCGGGTGCGCACGATGTGATTTATGGCGCGGCCCAGGCTGTGGGTGCTATGGCAATCATCGGTGCTGTGCTGGAGTTTGTGACGCCGGCTATTCTGGATGGACTATTTGGTGTGCTGTCCGGTGCAGTCGTATTAATGGGCGTGACGGGTATATTGCGTGGCCTGAAAGCCAGGCCAGCCTGACAAGCACCTCAGGAGGCTGTTTTGCTCGGGCATTGCTCATCCTGGCTGCAGTCTGACGCCAGTCCGGCGATGCTCTTTAATTTATGCAGATCGAGTATTTTGACGTACTTGCGATCTGTTTCCAGTAGCCCCTTGCTCTGAAAATGACTGAAGGTACGGCTTATGGTTTCGATGGTGAGCCCCAGATAATTACCAATATCCTTGCGCGACAGGCTGAGGAAAAATTCAATATCTGAAAAATTGCGCTGTTTCAGTCGGCTGGACAGATTGACCAGAAAAGCCGCCAACCGCTCTTCGGCATTTTTTTGCGCCATCAACATCAACAGGGTTTGGTCCGAGGCAATTTCCTTACTCATGATGCGAAATAACTGGTGATGCAAACCGGGTATGTGCTGGCTCAGGTCTTCCAGTGCAATGAAAGGTATTTCACACAGGCTGGTGGTTTCCAGTGCAATGGCCGAGCAGGGGTGAACTTCATCGTGGATGGCATCCAGCCCGAGCAATTCGCCGGGCAGATACAGGCCATTAATCTGTTCATCACCCTGTTCGTTTTCAGAATAGGTTTTAATGGAACCACTACGCACCGCATACAGGGCGGTGAAAACCTCACCGGAGCGGAACAGGTACTCGCCTTTTTGTAAGGGTTTGCGGCGCTTGATGATCTCGTCGAGGCGATCTATGTCCAGTGTATCCAGCCCCAGTGGCAGGCACAGGTCATGCAACTTGCAGTTTTTACAGGCTGTTTTGAGTGCAGAAAGCTTAATCGGCTGGGGAGATATCAAGGCCATGTGGGTTCCTCAAACAAGGGAGCTACAAGGATAAGGAATTTAGCCTCAGTTAGCCAGTTACTTTACCTCCTCCCATGCACGGCGGTGAGGCGGGGGCGGTTCCAGTGGCCGCCCATTCCTCCGGCGTCAGGGTATGCAGAGCCAGCGCATGTATCGACCCGGCCAGCTCTTCAGCCAGTATCTTGTTGATCAGGCGGTGCCGTGCCACCAGTTGTTTATTGCTGAATTCGTTACTGACAATCACTACTTTGAAGTGCGATTCGGAGCCCGGCGGCACGCTGTGATTATTGCTTTCGTTGATAACTTCCAGGTGCTCGGGTTGCAGGGCGGATTGCAGTTTGTTGCGTATATCGTTTTCTATAACCATGGTTAGTCTCCAGTTCCGGCAAGTGTAATAACTGGAGGCTTGCGAATAAACGGGCAAAGTGGCTGGGTATGACGGGAAGAAGCGGGTCGGGCTTTGCGGGCGGGCATAAAAAAGAGCCGGTCATCTGGCATTGCCATTTGAGCCGGCCCTCTACTCCCCCCCAGGAGATGTGGCCAGATTATCGGTACATCACAGGTCGGTAATTGACTTACATCAAGTGGGTGAAAAAGTGAGAAATTATTTTTTAGACCTGTCCGTACGGGCTATGGGCTCATAGGGTCCCATAACATGCCGTCAAACAATTCCAGGCCGGCAAAGTTTTTTTTGTAATCCATTTTGGGATGCCCTGCCAGCCAGTAGCCCAGATACACATGTGGCAGGTGGTACAGGCGGGCCAGCCACACCTGCTGCAGTACCGCAAAGGTGCCCAGGCCGCGCTGGCTTTCATCCGGGTCAAAAAAACTGTACACCGCGGAAGGTCCGTCATGCAGAAAGTCGCTGACGCCGACGGCAATCAATCGACCATCCAGCCGAGATTCGATAAATAACGACTGGCTCCAGTCACACAACAGAAAATTACTGAAGTCATCCGGTTGCGGATTGGCCATGGTGCTGTCGCCATGACGCTGGTTAATGTAGCGCGCATACAAATCGAAGTATTCATCTGTAAACCGGGCGACCTGTATTTTCGTGACCACATCCAGATTGCGTTTCAGGCACCGGCTCTGGCTGCGATTGGGCGTAAAGCGACTGACATCAATACGGCAGGGGATGCAGTCGCGGCATTGCGCACAGTGTGGGCGATAGACATGGCTGCCACTGCGACGAAAGCCATAAGCAACCAGCTGGCTATAAAGCTCGGCACGCATGGGTACGCGTGGGTCGGGCACCAGATTGGCCGTGCGCCGGTCGCCATAGTAACCACAGGGATGTTCGCTGGTAAGGTAGAGGGAGAGGGTCGTGTGCATGATGCGTAAATCGTAACGTTTTGGAGGGATGTTGTTTACTGATTTTTTTACATTGTTCTGAAAGTACCTGTTTCGCCTGCAGGTGAGTCCGTTACGAGCACTTAAACACATCCCGCCAATCACAATAACTCTCCAAAATGCTACAATCGCCGACCATTTTTCGGCAGGCCAGTTATGAACAGAGATCAACGCATCCAACAACTCAAACCGTTGCTGCAGCAACGCATACTGATACTGGATGGCGCCATGGGCACCATGATCCAGACCTACGCTCTGGAAGAAAATGATTACCGGGGCGAACGTTTCAGGAATTGGCCGCGTGATCTTAAGGGTAATAACGATTTGCTGGTGCTCACCCAGCCGCGCATTATCGGCGATATTCATGCGGCCTATCTCAAGGCCGGCGCCGATATTATTGAAACCAACAGTTTCAATTCCAACCATTACGGCATGGCCGATTACGGCATGGAAGATGAGGCGCTGGTGTATGAATTGAATGTCGCCGCCGCCAAAGTGGCGCGTGCTGCCTGTGATCAATTTGAAACCCGTGACAAGCCGCGTTATGTGGCCGGCGTGCTGGGCCCTATGCCGGTGACGGCTTCCATGTCGCGTGACGTGAATAATCCCGGTGCGCGTACCGTCAACTTTGATCAACTGCGCGTGGCCTATACCAACTCGCTCAAGGGTTTGATAGATGGCGGCAGCGATATCATTCTGGTGGAAACCATTTTCGATACGCTCAATGCCAAGGCCGCGTTGTATGCGATTGATGAATATTTTGAAGAACATAATTTGCGGTTGCCGGTGATGATTTCCGGCACCATTACCGATGCCTCGGGTCGTATTTTAACCGGCCAGACACCGGAAGCTTTCTGGAATTCACTACGCCATATCAAGCCCATCAGTTTTGGTTTTAACTGCGCACTGGGTGCCAAAGATTTGCGGCCACATGTTGAAGAATTATCGGCGCTGGCTGATTGTTATATTAATGTGCATCCCAATGCCGGTTTGCCCAATGCATTTGGTGGCTTTGATGAGACTCCGGCCATGCTGGCAGAAGAAATTGGCGACTGGGCAAAAAATGGTTTTGTGAATATTGTCGGCGGTTGTTGCGGTACCTCACCGGCGCATATTCAGGCGATCGCCGAGGCTGTTAAAAAATATCCGCCACGTAAAATTCCGCAAGTGGCGGTTAAATGCCGATTAAGCGGTCTCGAGCCCTGCAACATTGATGAGAATTCCCTGTTCGTTAACGTGGGTGAACGTACCAACGTCACCGGTTCAGCCATGTTCAAGCGCTTAATCCTGGAAGAAAATTACGAAGCCGCCCTGGATGTGGCGCGTAATCAGGTGGAGAGCGGCGCGCAAATTATTGATATCAACATGGACGAAGGCATGCTCGATGGCGAACAGGCCATGGTTAAATTTTTAAATTTAATTGCCTCCGAACCCGACATCGCCCGGGTGCCGGTGATGATCGATTCATCAAAATGGGAAATCATAGAAGCCGGTCTTAAATGTATTCAGGGCAAGGGCATAGTTAATTCCATCAGCATGAAGGAAGGCGAAGCCAAATTTATCGAGCAGGCAAAAAAGATTCGTCGTTACGGTGCGGCAGCCGTGGTGATGGCATTTGACGAAGTGGGCCAGGCCGACACCCAGCAGCGCAAAGTCGAAATCTGTACGCGTGCCTATAAACTTTTAACCGAACAGGTTGGCTTTGCGCCGGAAGATATTATTTTCGACCCGAATATTTTTGCCATAGCAACCGGTATCGAGGAACACAATAATTACGGCGTTGATTTTATAGAAGCCACACGCATCATCAAGCAAACCTTGCCGCATGCCATGGTGTCGGGTGGTGTGTCGAATGTTTCATTCTCTTTCCGCGGCAATAACCCGGTGCGTGAAGCCATTCATTCTGTATTTTTGTATCACGCCATCAAGGCCGGTATGGATATGGGCATAGTTAATGCCGGTCAGCTGGCATTATACGATGACCTGCCGGCGGAATTGCGTGAGCGCGTGGAAGATGTGGTGCTCAATCGTCGCAGCGATTCAACCGAGCACTTGCTGGATATTGCCGACAAGTACAAGGGCGATGGCGCCGCCAAAAAAGAAGATGATCTGGAGTGGCGCAAGTTGCCGGTGGTAAAGCGACTGGAATATGCACTGGTTAAAGGCATAGATGCTTTTGTGAACGAAGACACTGAAGAAGCGCGCCAGCAGTTCCCACGACCCATCATGGTAATTGAAGGTCCGTTAATGGACGGTATGAATGTAGTCGGTGATTTATTTGGCGCCGGCAAAATGTTTTTACCGCAGGTGGTTAAGTCTGCGCGCGTCATGAAAAAATCCGTGGCCTATTTAATTCCGTTTATTGAAAAGGAAAAAGACGCAACCAGTCGTTCCAATGGCAAGATTTTAATGGCCACGGTAAAGGGCGATGTGCATGATATCGGCAAGAACATTGTTGGTGTTGTATTGCAGTGTAATAACTTTGAAGTGATTGACATGGGCGTGATGGTGCCTGCCAATCTGATTCTGGAAAAGGCGCGCGAAGAAAAAGTCGACATCATCGGCCTGAGCGGCCTGATTACACCCTCACTCGATGAAATGGTGCATGTTGCCAAAGAAATGGAACGTCTTAAGTTTGATATTCCGTTAATGATCGGTGGTGCAACCACCTCCAAAGCGCACACGGCTGTCAAAATCGAACAGAATTATCATGGGCCCACTGTTTGGGTAAAAGATGCATCACGTGCTGTGGGTGTATCACAGAATCTGATTTCAGCCGAATTCAAGGAAAGCTTCGTTAAAGAATTACGCGCCGATTATGTGCGCGTGCGCGAAGAATATGCCGGGCGTCGTACCCAGACCAACTGGGCCAGCATTGATGCGGCGCGTGCCAATCATCAGGTTGTCGACTGGGATAATTACATTCCACCGCGCCCGACCTTTACCGGCCTGAAAACCTTTAATGATTATTCGCTGGCGGAAATCAGTGAATACATCGACTGGACGCCGTTCTTCCATGCC
This sequence comes from Gammaproteobacteria bacterium, assembly GCA_016191795.1. Classification (GTDB taxonomy): domain Bacteria; phylum Pseudomonadota; class Gammaproteobacteria; order SZUA-229; family SZUA-229; genus JACPVK01. Next base: position 1,283 of record JACPVK010000228.1, on the reverse strand, counting down.
TGGGAATTAAAAGGCCGTTATCCGAAAATATTCGATGACGCAGAAAAAGGCGAGGAAGCGCGCAAGTTATTCGCTGATGCGCAAACCATGCTCAAACAAATTATTAATGAGAAATGGTTAACGGCGCGTGCGGTGATTGGCTTCTTTCCGGCCAATGCCATAGAGCACGATGATGTCGAGATTTATACCGATGATGATCGTCATGATGTGAAAATGACATTAAGTTTCCTGCGCCAGCAAACCCAGCAACCGCCGGGACGTCCCAACCATTGTTTAAGTGATTATGTCGCGCCCAAATCCGGCATCAAACATCAGGCGGGCGTATCATGCTGCGTGCATCACGCCACGCCAAAAGCAACTGCCTACCATGATTACATGGGCGCCTTTGCCGTAACCACCGGTATAGGTATTGACGAACACGTAAAACGATTTGAAGCCGATCATGATGACTACCGCGCGATTATGCTCAAGGTGCTGGCAGATCGTCTGGCGGAAGCGTTTGCCGAATTAATGCATAAAAAAGTTCGCCGCCAGTACTGGGCCTATGGCGCGAATGAAACGCTGAGTAATGAAGAGTTGATTGAGGAAAAATACGCCGGTATTCGTCCCGCACCGGGTTATCCTGCGTGCCCGGATCACACCGAAAAAGCAAAATTATGGAAGCTGCTGGACGCTGAAAAAAACAGTGGCATTACGCTAACTGAATCGTTTGCCATGTGGCCGGCATCATCGGTGAGCGGCTGGTATTTTGCCAATCCGGATGCAAAATATTTTGCCGTGGCAAAAATCAATCGCGATCAGGTGGAAGATTATGCGCAGCGCACCGGTATGACGCTGGCAGAGGCTGAGCGCTGGCTGGCGCCGAATATTGGTTATGATACTTAATTTCCAGGAAAAATTATTAACACAAAAAAATCACGTCATTCCCCAATAAAATAAGGAATGAAATATCAAAGTGTTCCTTGATTAGTAAACCAGGTAGGGTGGGCACTGCCCACCAGCAGGATTGAACGGCGTGGCAATGGTGGGCAATGCCCACCCTACACCAGTTTGTCACGCGCGTTTCCTGTGCAGTCAGGTAGGGTGGATAAGCGTAGCGCATTCACCAGAGTAATCGGCATGCGCTGCGCTTATCCGTCCTGCATTCTTTGTTCTTCAGGCAAGCTCTGATTAAATCAAACAAAAATGTTTCTTTTTCTCATCCCTGAATGCCTGTTATTACCGTTATCCACAAGTGCCTAATATTACCGCCATCCCCGAATGCTTTTGTCGGGGATCTGCTC
>JACPVK010000227.1 GCA_016191795.1 Gammaproteobacteria bacterium | reverse complement strand
CACCCTGTTTAACTGGTTTCGAAATCGTCAACTTTTCAGCCGCCAGAGCTATCGTCCGCTCATCACCCAGATTATTTTCAGCGGCGTGGATGCCATGCCAACCATTCTGTTTCTTTCACTGGTCACAGGGTTCATTTTTACTTTCCGGATTATTGCCCTGTTTGAAAGTGTGACCGATACATTGGGATTACTGATATATATTATTGGCCTTGAGGCCGGCCCAATGATTGCCGCCATTATTCTCATCAGTCGTACCGGTTCCGCCATTACTGTCGATCTGGCGAATATGAAACTCCATCGTGAAATTCAGGCCATGGAATGGATGGGAATAGACGTCAATGATTATCTGGTTGCGCCTCGAATAATCGGTGTCACTATTTCGCAATTGGCAGTTGCTGTATTTTTTACTTTCCTCACGCTTATTAGTGGCATCCTGCTAAGTGGCCTGTTACTGTCACCCACGCATTTCAAACTATTCTTCAGCCTGTCAGATCATATCGACCCCTTGGTCCTGTTGATTTTCATTGTCAAAAACATGTTGTTTGGTATTACGATAGGCGCCACGTCCTGTTATCACGGACTGAAAGTTGGCAGCTCACCAACAGAAGTGCCACAACAAACCCAGCAAGCCATCATCAACATGCTGATCATGTTGTTCATCATTGATGGTGTTGTAGCCTTACTAATGCTCTGATATGACAGACGCACTCATCACTGCCCGTAACGTAACGCCACAACATATCGCCATGCCATCTTCGGCTGCGATTAGCCTGGATATTCTGGCAGGTAATATTTACGGCTTTATTGGACCAGATAGCATACAGGTATCGTTCTGGCTGCAAACTCTGGCGGCTATTGAACCACCGGCCATGGGCACAGTTCAGTTCATGGGTAATGACACCACAAATCTTGACCGCGAAAGCTGGCAGACACTGCGACACAACATTGCCTACCTCAATGCCCACAGCGCGTTACTGTCTGTACTCAGCACCCAGGAAAACATCCTGTTACCGGCGCTCTACCACAAGCTGGCTACACGCGAGTCACTACTCGGCAACATGGCAAATCTGCTCAAACAAATCGAATTTGCCGACATGGCTAATCTGTCAAAACTACCAGCCTACATCGACGAGCTATCATACAGCCAGGCCATGCTGGTGCGCGTTGTTATAACCAGTCCGCGTGTTATAGTCATCGACAACACATTGCGTCACTTCGATGACCGTACATCACGTAAATTGCTGGCATTTATCAGGAACTATCTTGCCCAGTCAGGAGCAAGCCTGTTATTACATGACGACAATGCTGATTTTGTCATTCGCAATGCCACTAAAATCATTTATGTCGACAACAACACTTTACTGCCTTTCAACTCCCAAAACGAATTACAGGCATCTGACAATCAACATGTTCTACAATATCTACACGAACTTGCGATGAACTAGTCCATGAAGAATGAACCCGCTAAAAAGCCGCACTACATTCATCGTACCAGCTACAGTTTTCAGGAAAAACTTGTTGGTTCATTTGTTCTGACAGCGGCTGCCTTGCTGTTGTTACTGTTGTTCTCGTTACTACGCCAACAAAACATGTTTGAAGAGTATTTTGAAGTCTATGGCGTACTTAAAACAGCAGAAGGTCTGGCAAAACAAACGGCAATAAAGATATCCGGTGTAGAAGTAGGACACGTCAGGAGTTTTGAGATAACTCAAAACAACGATATCAAGGTAACACTGAGAATTTTTGAGCGCTATCATTCCTTGCTGCGCACCGACTCTGAAATTGTATCAGGCGGCATGGGTGCTGCTTTTTTTGGAAAATCCAATCTCGAAATTACCGCCGGCTCACCTGATAAACCTATGGTTGAAGCCGGCACATTCCTTAAAGTTCAAACATCCAACACCGTTGACGATGTTGTCGCAGAAGCAAAAATTGCGCTCGACAAAATTAATACCATTATTGACGATGTTTATGTGATTATTGATAACGTTCATCCCGAGAGCATCAGCAATACCCTGCTATCCCTGCAACAGGCATCTAAAAATATTGAACAACTCACGGTTCAAATTAATAGTGCACAGGGTCCTTTAAATACCCTTATTAAAGATGAAACACTGAAAAAGAACTTACAGGCAGCGGGCACGAATTTACAGGATGCAACCCAAAACTTTGAATCCTTCTCCAGCAAACTGGATTACGATGCGAATCAAATACCTTTGATTATGCAAAAAATACAGTCTGCTGTTGATGAAACCAGCACTACAATTGAAGCCACGCAACGAATCTGGCCAATATCATCTGCCATAGAAAAGAATTCACAACATGCACCACTCATATCGCCAACACCCGGTCAATAACCGCTTTCACTTTACGCTTGCTACTTTTGTAGCATTAAGCTTACTGCTCACCGGCTGCGTCACAGGAAAAGCTTCTGAGCCTCAGCCATATTTACGTGAACAGGGCGACTTCTTTATGCAGGCAGGCATAGAAAGTTATATGCAATACAATTATCAACTGGCTGACAAGCAATTTACACAGGCAAAGAATTTTTATAGCCGCATTGATGATTACCTGGGTACTACGCATGCCTTGTTGAATCTGGCACAAGTACATCTTGCCAGTGGTAACTTTAATAGTGCCATGGAACATTTAAAAAAAGCAGATTTGTTAATCAAAAAATATAACCTTGAACAGCCAT
>JACPVK010000234.1 GCA_016191795.1 Gammaproteobacteria bacterium | reverse complement strand
TCAGTCAATGAAAAGATGCAGCAAAAACATTCAGCGAGGAAGTAATCGTCAATAGCGAAGCGGAAACGGTTTCATCAGAAGGTGAAAACCGGCCGAAAATCGCGTTTGGCAAAAAGGGTGAAATCTATATCAGCTGGACCCGCAGTCTGGAGCAACCCTACTCCGGTGATATTCGCTTTGCACGCTCGACAGATGGCGGGAAACATTTTTCTGTGCCGGTGACGGTGAATGATAATCGCGAGATTATCAGCCACCGTTTTGAAGCCATGGGAGTGGATGCGCAGGGAAACATTCATCTGGCCTGGCTGGATAAACGCGATCAGTCGGCTGCCAGAAACAAAGGTGAAAATTATGCCGGCAGCGCCGTGTATTACGCGCTATCGAAAGATGCCGGTAAAACATTTTCCACAAACCGTAAACTGATCGATAACAGTTGCGAATGTTGCCGTACCGCCATGGATTTTGATGCAGACGGTTCCCCGGTTATTTTCTGGCGCCATATATATGGTCGCAATGTGCGTGATCATGCCCTGCTAAAACTGGATGGCCAGTCACAACCGGTACGCGTAAGTTATGATCACTGGGAAGTCGCAGCCTGCCCGCATCACGGTGGTGCCATATCAATTGATGCCAATAACAACTATCACCTTACCTGGTTCAATAATGGCCCGGAGCGTCATGGTTTGTTTTACGCACACTCCTCTGATCAGGGTAAAACATTCAGCACAGCTATCCATGTCGGCAATTATGATGCGCAGGCGGCACATCCGTTTGTACTGGCGATCAAACAAAACGTGTATCTGGTGTGGAAAGAATTTGATGGTAAGCAGTCGCTGATACAGTTAATGCACTCCACCGACCAGGGCAATACCTGGCGAGCAGTTACAACCCTGGCTACATCCGATGGCGCCTCCGATCACCCATTATTAATTAGCGATGGCAACACAGCCTGGCTGAGCTGGCATACCGCCAGACAGGGTCTGGTTTTCATGGCGATTGAATCGGATAACAAATAATGAGCCTGCGCATTAACGGATGGTTACTGGTTTGCAGCCTGATATTTTTACCGTTTACGATTAAAGCGGCACCGGCCTTTGTTACCAAACCTTTTTACGCCTCCAGCATGCAGGAGATTTTTGCCTTACGTCAAGGCAAGCCCTTCATCGTCGGCTTATGGTCCTTGTCGTGTAGTCATTGCCGGGATGATCTGATTTTGTTAGCCAGCCTGTCACAACAATATCCGCAACTGGATCTGGTGCTGATTGCCACCGATACCCTGGACGATGCCGACACCGTGCAAACCACGCTGGCAACATACAAACTGAACAAAACAGAAAGCTGGGTATTTGCCGACGACTTTACAGAACAACTGCGTTACAGCATTGATCGCCGCTGGCAGGGTGAACTGCCGCGCACTTATTTTTATGACGCATCACATCAGGCACGCGCGATTAGCGGCAAACTGGATGCGGCACAAACCAGAAACTGGGTACATGCGCAGTACGCGCGCTGAATCATGGAACACTTAAATATCTCACAATGGTCTGCAGCATTACTGGTGGTTAGTGCTGCCCATGCTGGCGTGTGGTATGGATTGAGTTCGCAACAAATAGATTATGCGATGGCGGGTGAACCACGGTCTCTGGACGTTTCAATTTTGTCTGTGTTGCCACAAACAAAAACCGTCACGCCACCCGTAAAGCAAATTCACACACCGGTTGTAGCCAAAGTTGTTCCGGTTGCTGCACCCACATCCGAGCCAGTGATGTCAGAGCCAGTCGTGGCATCAGCGCCAGCAGAATCGACAACACAGATGGCCGACACCGCACCTGTCGTGCAACCGGCACGTTATAACGCGGCGTATCTCAATAACCCGCCACCCAATTATCCACTGGCAGCTCGACGTCGCCACATAGAAGGCAATGTATTGATACGCGCAAAAGTACAGGCCGATGGCTCGTGTAGTCACGTTGAACTTAAACTGGCCAGCTCATCGGATTTATTAAACCAGGCGGCACTGGATGCCGTTAAAAAATGGCGTTTTGCGCCGGCCATGCTGGGCGAGCAAACCATAACCGCCTGGGTAGAAATTCCCATTACTTTTAAACTGGAAAATTAAATATACTATGTTTGGTTATTCAAGCTCCACGATTGTTTCAGCCACGCTGTGGTTGCTGATTATTTTTTCAGTTGTCACCTGGACGCTGATCCTCGCCAAAAGCTGGTTGCAATGGCAGTTATCCAGACACAACAAGGCATTTACTCATGCATGCTGGAACGCACGTAACTTAATGGATGCAGAAGCGGCAACACGTCAGGCACAAGGGCCACTGGCAAGAATCTGTGGTTCCGGTTTTGATGTGTTGCGCGAAATACAGCAAGGTGGCGAACACAGTTTGCAAAACAGCGGTGACAAACAAACCGTACTGGAACGCCGCTTGCGCGCACAGGTTGAAAAAGAGCAACACAGCCTGGAAAGCGGATTAATGATACTGGCGAGTATTGGTTCCACAGCACCGTTTGTAGGTTTGTTTGGCACGGTGTGGGGCATTATGAATGCATTGCAGGATATCAGTGTGAGCGGATCAGCAGGTCTTGATGTGGTAGCCGGCCCGGTAGGTGAAGCACTGATTGCGACAGCTGTGGGCATTGCAACGGCCATACCTGCTGTGCTTGCATACAATTACGGATTACGTCGCGTGCGTTTGTATGTAGCCGAGCTGGAAGCATTCGCCAATGATTTTTTACATCTCGCTCTCAAGTGCGGCTTTAATGTGAGCTAGCAGACATATGAGCAAAACATCCAACGCAAATTCGCAGAGACGAAAAGATAATATTTTATGCAGAAACAACGTATGGCAGTACAACTGTCGCGGGCATGGCCCGCTCCCACAATAAACTTTGCATTCTTTGCGCGATGCACACGGATGTGCGAATGCCGCGAGCGCAGCGACCGCCACAGATGGCGGTAGTTAGCGCAACGCAGGAGCAGTTGCCGGCATGCGCAAGAGCGGCATTTGCGACTTTGCGTTGGATATTTTTGTTATTTAGACTTTAAACAAGCGACCCAGGATTAATTATGGCAATCCATTCATCTTCACAACATACGGCGATGTCGGAAATCAATGTCACACCGCTGGTGGATGTGATGCTGGTGTTACTGATGATTTTTATTGTGACCGCACCGTTGTTAACGCAATCCATTAAAGTGAATTTGCCGAAAACTGAATCCATTACCAGTGTCGCCACGGCCCGCACGCTGCAAATTACGCTTGATGCTCAGGGTGTTGTTTTTCTTGATGAGCAGGCAACGTCTCCCGAACATCTGGAATCGGGATTGCGCGAGCGACTCGCCGGCAATGCCGACCTGGTGACGCATATTCATGCCGATGCCGACACGCGTTATGCGCAGGTGGCTAAAGTGTTGGCGATTGCACAAAAAGCCGGCGTGACTAAATTAAGCATGGTGACGGTGGCGGAATAATCGGACACTACAGTTTTGATTTGGCCTGCAACATAACCGACTTGAACATATCCGCTGTCAAACGTTTCGTTTGCGTGTTGTAACGGCTGCAATGATAGGAATCGATCAGGGTTAAACCGGGTAATACATGCTCCGCTCCGTGGGC
>JACPVK010000035.1 GCA_016191795.1 Gammaproteobacteria bacterium | reverse complement strand
AGCCACACCGTCAAGGCCGTTAAGCCGTGGTGTGTTTCGCGTGGACTGCCCCAGGGCGCGCCATTATCGGCATTGATACGCACCGGTAATCCGTAGCGTTCAAACACCTGTGTCAAAGCGGTTTTCACCGTATCGCTATTGGGCTGGGCACAGGCGGTGAGTGTTAGATTAAAGCGCGAATGATCATCGAGTAGCGTGAGCGGATGACAGCGTGCGCAAGCGGTATCAAAGTAACCCTTGAAATCGATTTGCCAGAGCGAATTAGGGTGGTCGTGTTCAAAGCGTTGCCAGGGCTGCACCAGCGCGCTGGCTTCGTGAGTAATCAAACCGTTACGATGCAGAATATTGGTAATCGTACTGGGCGCAGGAACCGGTTTAACACCGAGCGCCAACAAACGATGATGTATTTTGCGGCCGCCCCAGGCAGTATGTTGGCGACGCAGCGTAACCACCTGCTGCACCACCGACGCGGGCGTGCGCGTAGGTGAGTACAGCGGTCGACGTGATTGGTCTTCAAGACTGGCGAGCTGATCTTGGTGATGCCGCGCCAGCCATTTGTAACCGGTTTTGCGTGAGATGTTGTAATGCGCACATAGCTGATTGAAGGGAGTCTTTTTGCTAAGCGCCAACTGTATAAATTCGGATCGAAGGTTCATGGTGGCAACAGGTTTCCAGGGCATGGTTGATCAAACTCCCAGTCATCAGATTAAGATGGCTGAGTGTCACCTATGTCCTCGTACGTTTGTTACCTATGTCTCCGGTCTGTACACACAAGCAAAAGAAGTGACTCGCCAGCAGGCGAAAAAGGGATTTTCAAAGCCAGGTAAAAAATCAGTAAACAATCCAGGTAATCCGCTATTCCGGGCAGTAACCATTACCACTGATATAACAGCAATTCCTGATATACCTCCCGTCCCAGCATCTCCCAGGCCCGCTTCATAAGGGGCCACCACAGGACTAAAATCCCTATAAGGCATGGCCTGTAACCCGAACGTGTGGTGACTATGACAAGTTAGTTACCATATAAATCAATAACTTATATGCCTGATAATGAGTACAAAAAATATTTACCTAAAGTTGTTAAAGCTTTCTGGGGGGCTTGCCGATACATCACCTGAGAGCGAATTAATTAGTTCGCGCAAACGAATTCAGACCTTCTGGTCTGCACGCCCAAGAGGGCTTAACCGGAGACACTGTCATGCCTCAAGTGATTAATACCAACTTTGCATCATTGAATGCACAACGCAACCTGAACAAGTCACAGGGTAGCTTGCAGACTTCTCTGCAACGTCTGTCTTCGGGCTTACGTATTAACAGCGCCAAAGACGACGCTGCAGGTCTTGCCGTATCCAACCGTTTTACTTCCCAGATTCGTGGTTTGACCCAGGCTTCACGTAACGCCAACGACGGTATTTCTCTGGCGCAAACTGCTGAAGGTGCTTTGTCTGAAAGTACAAATATCATGCAACGTATTCGTGAGCTGGCGATTCAATCTGCCAACTCTACAAACTCTGCACAGGATCGTCTGAGCTTGCAGTCAGAAGTTAACCAGCTGGTATCCGAGCTGGATCGTATTGCCAATACCACTTCTTTCAACGGTCTGAAATTACTGGATGGTTCATTTACTGCTCAGTCATTCCAGATTGGTGCCGAAGCCAACCAGACAATTAATGTCAACGTGGCGGGTGCAACAGCCGATATCCTGGGTATCAGCAAGTTCACTACCAATAATACGGTTACCGGTATTTCAAATGCGACTAACCAGGGATTTGTTGCCCAAACATCGGCCAACAATTTCGGTGCGGCCTATAACGGCACAACAACAGCACAGGATATAACTGTGACTGATTCTACCGGCAATACCACGACAGCAACCCTGGCTGCGACAGCTGTCACAGCCGGTAATACATTATCTACTGCTTTCAATGCGTTAGCTTTGCCCGGTGCAACAGCCTCAGCCGCCACTGAAAATTCTGCTGTGGTTAATCTCGCCAATACTACGGTTGAAGACTATGACCGTGTTACATTTAATTTGGCTGATGGTACTAATACGGATGCTATTGCCTTTGTACGTGATAGCACTTCATTTGCAACAATAGGTGAGCAATTGGCTGCTGCAGTCAATGCAGGCTCAGCTACCACAGGCATAGCAGCCACTGTAACAGGTAATAACCAGGTTACATTAAGCAATGCAACCGGTCTTAATATTGCAATGACTGATTTTGCTGTTGTGGATCAGGCTGCAATTAATTTTAGCAGCTTTGTATCTGGCTCTGGCGCAGAGACTGCGAGTGTCACCATAAATGGTACGGCTGTTTCCTGGATTGCTGATACAAATGCTGTTACCCAGGCGTCAAACTTCGCTACTGCAGCAGCAGCAGTACTGGGCCCTAATTACACAGTAATCGATGACCTGGCAGGTAGTGTTAGTGTTTATGCTACTAATATCGTCGGGAATATGGCGCTGACAGCATATGATGATGGGGTTACCGCGGATAAATCCGTTACTGTCACAACAGCTAAGACCAACACGGCGTTAACGACCACAACTCTGGATGCCGTAACAGTTGCTGCAACAGGTGTGCTAACCGATTCCGTAGAAACAATCAGTTTCGAAGGTAGAACGCTGACTGAACTGGGCGCTATTGATAGTGGTACTAAAATTGCCAGCCTTGATATTAACCTGAGTGCCGGTTACCAGATTACTTCCAGTGTAAATGCTGCAGGTGGTGGTTTGTTTGATATCAACACAGCCGGTTCTTACACTACGCTCATTGGTTACGGTCAGGCAAATACCAGTGCGGGTAATAATATTGCAGCACAGACACTCACTATTAATGGTGAAAGCCAGAGCACGGTAAGTGTTGCAGCTGATTCCAGTGCCAAGAGTATTGTTGGTCTGGTAAATGCTGTGTCAGATGTGACCGGTGTTTATGCCACAGGTAAAACTACTGCCACATTGAGCGACCTGAATGTTGACGGTGTTACCTCCATTACACTCAATGGTGAGAACATTTCTGCCAATGTGACCACTTCCGATCTGAGTGCGCTGGCTGAAGCTATTAATGACAAAACCAGCAACACGGGTGTTATTGCCAAACTGAGTATCGATAAAGCTTCTATCACACTTACCCAGGATTCAGGCGACAATATTGAAATCCTGAACTTTGACAGCTCAAACGCTGTAGATACAGCCGGCGGTACCACGGTTAGTATGCAAGTGACCGGTTCAACAGGTGTTTCTACTGTATTGGAAACAGGTGGTGTAACGGCCGGTGGACGTGACTCAACAGTAGTTGGTGGTGCTGTCGAATTTAAATCTACCTCTACTTCGTTCAGTGTATTGTCTAATCTGAGTGAATTATCAGGTGGTTTATTCTCGGGTACTACTTCTGAGCTGCAGGCTTCTGAAAACAAAGCTGTCAGCAGCATTGATATCAGCACAGTCGCAGGCGCTAATGCTGCCATCGATATCGCTGACGGTGCACTGGCTCGAGTAGATGGTATTCGTGCGGATCTGGGTGCGATTCAGAATCGTTTTGAATCAACCATATCCAACCTGAATACCGCGGTTGAAAACTTCAGTGCAGCTCGTAGCCGAATCCAGGATACGGACTTCGCTGCTGAAACAGCCAACCTCACACGTTCACAGATTCTGCAACAGGCAGGTGTAGCGATGTTGGCCCAGGCCAATGCTCTGCCACAGCTCGTGTTGAGTCTGCTGCAGTAATGATATGAGAGGTTGAAGTGGTCACAACATTAACAAGCGTAATGTACAGGGTGATCGGGGTTTTCCCCGGTCACCCCGTGACTGTTTCTGAATTTCATGAATTAAATGCGACGGTGAAAAGGTGTGGCTATGTCTACTGAAATACTTACAAATCAGGCAAATTCGGCCAACAAGCCGAATCTGGATGCCCTGAAATCGGTAGCTGTTACAGCCCAGGCAGGTAAGACGCAATCACGGCAAGATACGGCACAGGCGGCAGGCAATAATTTGCCGCCCGGGTCAAATCAGGTTAGCGCAGAGGAGCTGCAAAACGTGGTGAAACAGTTGAACGAGCATGTTCAAATGGTTAATCGTGATTTGCAATTTAGCGTTGACGAACAAAGTGGCCGCTCGGTCATACGTGTAGTGAATGCTGAAACCCAGGAACTGGTCAGACAGATACCATCCGAAGAGATACTGCGGATATCGCAGTACATTAAGGAACAAACAGATGAAGTAGCAGGTTTGATTTTTCATACATCTGTTTGAATAAAGTTGCAAGTAGCAAGGCCGAAGTGGCAAGTAAAAGCTGTTGCTTGCTACTTCGGCCTTGCTACTTGCCACTCGATATTGGCACTTTACTTGCCTTAAAGTAGCGGGATGCAGGTTAGGTAGCAGGAATAGCTTTTTCTTGCTACATGTAACTTGCTACTTGCAACTTATTAGAGGTTTTTAATGGCATCACTTACCGCATCAGGTATTGGTTCCGGGCTGGATATCAACAGCCTGCTGGAACAAATTGTGGCTGCGGAACGTGCGCCAACCGAAAATCGTTTAAATCTTAAAGAAGCACAAATTCAGGCCAAGCTGTCGGCCTATGGCACCATGAAAAGTGCCGTCAGTACGTTTCAGTCTTCCTTGAGTAAACTCAAAACCCCGTCCGGCTTTTTAACCAATAACGTTACTGTCAGTAATAAAGATGTATTAACTGCCTCAGCCACCAGTATTGCCACGGCGGGTAGCTATGCCGTTAAGGTAAATGATCTGGCACAGGCTCATGTGCTGGCTTCTGTTGCTTTCGATGACCTGGATTCGGTGATTGGTACGGGCACGCTGACATTTGATTTTGGCACCACCGATTATGACCCCGGCACCTCATTCATCGCGGCAGATGATACTTACACCAGCTTCACTCAAAACACTGAACGCCCCAGCAAAAGTGTCGTTATTGATAACACCAACAACTCAGTTGAAGGTGTGCGTAATGCCATTAATCAGGCCAATATCGGCGTTACCGCCAGTATTGTGAACGACGGTACCGGTTACCGCCTGTTGCTCACCTCAAAAACGCAGGGCCAGGATAATGGTATTCGTGTATCGGTAGATGAAGGTGGTTTGCCTGCGGCAAATATTGACGGCACCGGATTGTCACAACTGGCATTCAATGGCAGTGCTACCAATATGGAACAAACCCAGGCAGCGCAGGATGCTGAATTACTGGTAAATGGCCTGGTCATTCGTCGCGAATCCAACAGCGTCGCCGATGCCATTCATGGTGTAACTCTGAATTTACTGGCGGCAGAACCTGGCACGACCGTGCAGGTAAAGGTGGCTGCCGATACCGCCGCAACAGAAAAAAATATTGCCAACTTTGTAGCCGCCTATAACGAATTAACCGCTGCCTTCCAGGGGTTTACCGCTTACAACCCGGAAACCAGTCGCGGTGGCGTGCTCACCGGTGATGCCACCACGCGTACCCTGATGTCGAAAATACGCCGTGAAGTGGGTACCGTTATGCAAAACGGTAACAACTACAATTCATTAAGCAGCATCGGAATAACAACTAATCGTGATGGTACTCTGGCGCTGGACAGTGACAAGTTACATGCTGCTGTGGCGGGAGATTCAGAGGCCGTGGCCAGTCTGTTTCATGCCATGGGGACGACAACGAATCCAGCTGTGAGTTATCAATCATCAACTTCAGCGACACGTGAAGGCAGTTATGCCGTCAATATCACCACGGCGGCAACCCAGGGCAGGTTGTCAGCCATGGCTGTGACAGCGCCGGTGACCATCGGCTCAGGCAATAACACATTTAGTGTGGTGGTAGATGGTACCTCCAGCGGTTTGTTGTCGCTTACCCAGGCCACTTATAACAACATGGATGATCTGGCGCAGGAAATTGCCAACCGGATTAATGCATCCACTTTTTTACAGGCTCAGGGTAAAGGCGTAACCGTACGCTACAACACCGATCATTTTGAAATTGAATCGCTTAAATACGGCAGCACTTCCAGTATTGCGCTGGGTACAACACTCAATGCGGCTCTGGGATTAACCACGGGAGCCAGTGCCGCTGCAGGTGTAGATGTTGCAGGCTCAATTGGCACCACGCCGGCCGTTGGCGAAGGACAAATGTTAACCGGGCGAGGTGATGCATCCGGTTTGCGTTTGCAAATATCCGGTGCCGGCACCGGCAGTCTAGGCAGGGTTGATTATGCTACCGGTATTGCGGGCGGTATGGACTCCCTCATCAGTGCATTTTTGGCAGCCGATGGGCAGCTCACCTCCAAGACTGATAGCCTGAATGCGCAAATTAGCGATATAGATACAGACCGCGAAAAACTGGCTGAACGCCTGGTGGCGCTGGAAGCCCGTTATAAAGCGCAATTTATTGCCATGGATGCCCTGGTCGCACAGCTGCAAAGTACTGGTAATTATCTACAGCAACAAATCGATTCCTTGCCGGGTGTTACTACAAAATAAATTGTTGCTACGGCATAAAGTTATCGCGGTGTTAACCGCTACATTTAATTAGGTCACTCAGTAAATGAGCACTGACAACAACGACAGGAAAGATGCCATGTATAACTCTACTGCAATGAATCAGTATAAACAGGTCGGCACTCAGGCAGCGATTGAAACCGCCGATCCGCACACGCTGGTAAAAATGCTGATTGATGGTGCGATCGAGCGCATTAATAAAGCAAAATATTTCATGCTTGAAAATGATGTCGCGAGTAAGGGTGAAAGTATCAGCCGTGCCATTTCCATTATCGATGGTCTCAAGGTTTCGCTCGACACCGAGCGCGGCGACAAAATTGCCGCGAATCTGGCGGAATTGTACGATTACATGCAGCGCCAGTTGCTGGCTGCTAATTTGCGTAACAAGAGTGAAAATCTTGATGAAGTATTGTCGCTGTTAAATGAAATCCGTTCTGGCTGGGCGGCCATACCGGATGATGTGCGCAAGTCGTATCAACCGCGGGAATAAATCGTAATGGAAACCCGGCAGGCCGGTAACGAATGGTTGCAAGTCGTCAGTATGACAGATGACATGCGTCGTTATGCCGAGCAGCAACAATGGGAAACCGTTTCCAGCCTGGCGGTGCAACGCCAGGCCCGGTTGCAACTGTTTTTCTCAAAGCTGGGTGATGTGAGCAGTGACCAACGTGCCGCCATTGTCAGCGATGTGAAACAGCTGATGGAGGCCGATCATTTACTGCTGGCTGCAGCCAGCGAGATCAAAAAAGCCATGGCTGAAGGTCTGGCGCAGATTAATCAGGGCCGTAAAGCCGTTATGAGCTATCAGGGCTGTTCAGATTCTATTTAGCAGCCTGTTGAAATACTCAAAATCAAAAGATATCACGCGAAGGCGCGAAGAAAGCCCGATGCAGGGTAAAAAAACCCAAACCCGACGCAACAGGTGTGTGTTTAAGCTCGATTGCTACCATACCTTTATTCCTGCCTGACCTCATATCCTTCGCGCCTTCGCGTGCGATCTTTTCTATCCCGTTTGGTTATTTTTCAACAAGCTGTTAGGGGTGATGGCAGTCAAATCTTTGACATTCCCCGGAACACTGCTTTAATTGTTCAGTAACAGGCAAAAACCGGGACCCCCATGAGTGCAGACAAAAACGCCGACAGTATTCTGCTGATCGAGCAAAATCCCGACCTATTCAATGAAATAAAAACCCTGCTGGCTTTTATTGGTTATGACACGGGGTTGTTAACAGATGCAGGTCAGCTGGATCAGCTGTTACAGGAAAAATCATTCAGCGCTGTATTGCTCGGTAAATTGCCGGGTGAAACCGCCAATCGCGTGTTACGTGTCATATCCGAGCAGGACAGGTCAGCAGCCGTCATATTGCTTAATGTTACCGACGATCAATTTAATACCAGTCGTGAGCAATGGCACTTTGTGGTCGCTGCGCTTGCTCTACCACTGCGTCACGAGCCGGTGATTGAAGCCTTGAACCGTGCACAAAGTCTGCGTGCCGCCGTGGCTGGTGTGGCCAGGAAATTCCTCGGCAATGTGCCCAAGCTGGGTGGTACCAGTGCCGCTGTTCAATACGTCCGAAAAATGATTGAACAAGTAGCTCGCACTGACGCCAGTGTGTTGATACTGGGTGAGTCCGGTACCGGCAAGGAAGTGGTGGCGCGTAATATCCATGCTTTATCCAATCGTTGTAAATCAAATTTTGTACCCGTGAATTGCGGTGCTATTCCCGGCGACCTGCTGGAAAGTGAACTGTTTGGTCACGAAAAAGGCGCATTCACTGGCGCCATTACAGCGCGGCAGGGCCGGTTCGAACTTGCCGAAAAAGGTACGCTGTTTCTCGATGAAATTGGTGATATGGGTTTGACCATGCAAGTGAAACTGTTGCGTGTATTACAGGAGCGCAGTTTTGAACGTGTGGGCAGTAACCGCAGTATCAGTGCTGATGTACGCATACTGGCCGCCACGCATCGTGATCTGGAAAAATTTATTCGCGATGGCAAGTTTCGCGAAGATTTATATTATCGATTGAATGTATTTCCCATTGAATTGCCGGCGTTACGCGATCGGCTCGATGATGTGCCGGAACTGCTGCAGGATCAGGTAGATAAAATTGCCCGTAGCAATCAGGTAGGCTTACGTTTTACGGCTGCCGCGCTGGAAGCGTTATGCGAATATAGCTGGCCGGGTAATGTCCGTGAGCTGGGTAATCTCGCCGAACGCCTGAGCATTCTTTATCCTGATAGTCTGGTTGATTTAAAACACCTGCCGCCAAAGTACCAGCCAGCCGGTAAAAAATTGTCTCCACCTCCATTTGACCCGGTACGCATGTTTGCCGATCCAGACGACGATGTTTCAATGGGTTGTTCAATGGGGTCAGACTCGATTGATCAGCGAGATGCATCACCAGTCATTCAACATGGGCAGGATCAATCGAGTCTGACCCCATTGAAACTGGGTGATGACGGGCTGGATCTCAAGGAGCATCTGGCGCAGCTTGAAATGCAAATTATCCAGCAGGCACTGGATGCCAGTGGTGGTGTTGTGGCGCACGCAGCAGAATTGTTAAAAATGAGACGCACAACATTGGTAGAAAAATTAAAAAAATACGGTATGAGTGCGGGCAAGGAAATCAGTTAGTTAAATTAATTCAGATGTGGGCCATCAGTATCGAGGAATTACCTTAATCTGAATGACGCCACCAGTGGTGTGTGATCGGATAGTCGGCGCCAGGGGGATTGATTCAGTTTCTGGCAATGCAGGGCATCAATGCCGCGCGCATAAATACGATCCATATGCAGTATTGGCAACCAGGCGGGGAAGCTGCGTGCATGGTTGCCGGTAATGTTCTTGAAGACTTCGTAAACACCCAGTGCCTCGTTCAAGTGCCGTTCGGCACGTCCTCGCCAGTCGTTGAAATCACCAGCAATAATTAATGGCTCATCTTGTGGAATATGTGAATTGATACGCTGAGTCAGTGTGATGAGCTGTTTCTCACGTTCAAATGGTAATAAACCAAGGTGAACGCAAATAACATGCAGTTTTTTTTCGTGTCCGGGTATTTGCATGCTGCCGTGCAGCAGACTACGGCTGGCATTTTTCATCAGCGAAACATTAATATTTTCCCATTCAACAAAGGGATATTTACTTAATATCGCATTGCCGTGGTGGCCAGATTTATAAATGGCATTTTTACCGTAGGCGTGGTGATGCCAGACCTGGTCAGCAAGAAACTCAAACTGACTGTTATCCGGCCAGTCGTCAATATTATTTTGCTTAAGTTTATGTTCGCCCTGAATTTCCTGCAGAAACACAATATCGGCATTTATATGTTGCAATGCCTCCTTCATTTCATGCAATACAAAACGACGATTGCTCGCGTTAAAGCCTTTGTGTATGTTGTAAGTCAGGATTTTGATAGATGTTTCAGTCATGGCAATGGCAGGCTAAACTTATACTTCTTATAGGGTTCGTTAAACTTCAAATTTACACCGGATATCCGAATGTCGCATGAGACATATCAACCTATAGCCTGTTCACTATACGATTTATACGAGATTGCCATTATGCGCGCGCAGCCTGTGGAGCTGGTCTGGTATGACGACGACGGTGTGGTGCAGCAGGCACGGTTAAAACCTGTAGGACTGGAAACGCGTGCCGGGGAAGAATTTTTGCTACTGCAACATTCGCAGCAAGCAGGTTTGTTGGCGGTGCGACTGGATAGAATTCGAGGCATGAAATGACAGGCCCTTTGCCTGGAACAAAAGGCCTGTTACGGGGTTAATCAATGCAACCCTGTGGCTCAGGCAGACCACCCACTCTGGAACCCTGGCGAGACGGACCACCGGGGAACAGCTTGTAAAGATATTGTTCGCTACTCTTATCCGGCCCCAGTTGTTCTTTCATGTACTTCATCAGCAGGCGCACCATGGGTGTTACGCCATATTCAAAATAGAATTTGCGCAAATAATTAATGACTTCCCAATGTTCACTGGTAAGTTCTATGCCTTCGCGGCGCGCCATATGGACAGCGATTTTTTCGGACCATTGTGAGCTATCGACCAGATTACCTCTGTCGGTCACCTGATAAACCGCGCCATCCAGATCAAACTTGCCGACGAAATGGGGTGCCATGCCCGGGTCGACATAGGTCCTGGCCGGGCGTTTGCGGGTCTGGCGGGTCTCATCGTCCATCTCCACGTCCAGCATGGGGACCGGCAGGCCGGCGAATTTGGAGCATTGAATCAGCACGTCGCCAGGGAACAGGCTATGCAGGTAGTCACGGCCGGCTTTTTTCTCGCCCAGCTTTTCCCTTATGCTCTTCAGGAGTAATTTGCGAATCGGTGAAATGTTGAACTGGTCGTAGAAATCACGCATCAAGTTGATGATTTCCCAATGATTGTCGGTCAGTTCGATACCATCTTTTTCAGCCAGGGCTTTGGCAACAGCCTTGTTCCAGTCATCCGTATTGGCCAGGCGGCCATCATGCAATAACTCGTAGTTTTTTCCGTTTACTTTCAAATTACTCATATTCTCGCCTCTATTATAAAAACCATGATTTTTATGTTGGGGAATCTGATACCAGCTGTCTGGCTCCATATTTGAAATCATAGCATCGAAAATTGAGGATGCAGTGATACAGGCGAAAAATCGGGAATAAAAATTATTATGGAAACAAATAGTGCATTTAAAGTCGAAATAGTTGACAGAGGGACTCGGTACTCGCTGTAATGCTGATCCTGTCTGATTTGCGAGTTGTATATGTCATCAAAAAAATTCATAGAGGACGCCACACCGGAGAATTTTTCTGACCTGGTGATAGGGAATTCCATGCGAGGACCGGTACTGGTTAATTACTGGAGTGCCAAGGCGGGTCCCTGTCTGAAACTCTGGCCTGTGCTGGAAAAGCTGGCACATGAATTTGCCGGCAAGTTTTTATTGGTCAATTTTAATACAGACAAATATTTTGATTTTGCCAGGCAGCATCTTGGTGTAACCAGTGTGCCTGTCGTCAAGATGTATCGTCAGCAGCAGGTTGTGGATGTGATTCACGGTGCAGAATCAGAATCCAGTTTTCGCAGGATGATCGAAAAACAGCTGCCCCGTCCCTCCGATGCTTTATTGCTCGACGCCGTTAATTTGTATCAGCAAGGGCAGGTGGATGCTGCGCTGGCTGAACTGCAGGTATTACAAAAACAGGATGCGGATAATCCACGCATACTGCTGACCTGGTTGCGTTTATTGTTCCGTGAGGGCCGATTAACCGACTTGCTGGCGCAGATTAATGCGCTGCCTGATTCTGTTCAAAAAAATGAAGACATTATTAATCTGCAAACGCATGCCGGTTTTATCCTGGCGGCTCAAAAGGCGCCGGCTGCGGCGCAACTTCAGAACGTAATTATGCAACAGCCGGATAATCTGGATGCGCGTTATCAAATGAGCGCGCTGTATCTGGTGGCCGATCAATATTCAGAAGCCATGGACCAATTGCTGCAAATTATTGTGCGTAACCGTGGCTATGCCAATGATGCGGCAGTTAAGGGCATGGTGACGCTGCTTAACATGGTTAACAATGATGAATCGCTGACAAAAACCTACCGGCAAAAAATGATGGATGCCCTGAACAGATAATACTGGTATCGAGATGTTTCTTATTTGCTACGCAGTGCACGCACAATCATCCACACAGAAATCAATGCGAGTACACTGAAGAAAATAATCCACAAGGTGTTTTTGTTGTAGAGCATGGATGGTTTTGTGGTTGATGGTTCTTCTTTTGTAACCGTTATCCGGGTAACTTTATTTTCATCAGCAGCGCGTCCCTGGTTAATTTCATTCTGGGCGCGCTCAACGATGAGCTGATAGTCAGGATTTTTTAAATCCAGCCGACTGATTTCACGCTGCATTTCCCTGAGCGCAGCCTGTGCCTCGTCATGCCGTCCGGCTTTCTCCAGTTCATTGACCTGGCTCCAGTGCAGTTGAATATACTGCGTATCATTTTCCCCGCTGCCGCCGAGTTTTATTTCGTTTTTTATGGCAGTTATTTTATCTGCGGCAGGCAAGCCATATTTCATGGTGGCGTAGATGCGGGCGCTGAGTCGAAGCGGTAATGTTCGATCCAGTAACATAGCTTTTTGATAGGCCATATTTCGCAATTCTATTTGCTGGTTAACGGCTTCGGAATTATTTTTTGCTGCTGCCAGCGCGGCAAGATTATTGTGGTTAAGACCGCTGATAAACCAGTATAAAGGCTCGTTGGGTGAGTCTTGCAGTATGGTCTCTATATCCTGTTGCAACCTGTCCAGTTCGGTTTGTTGGGCGGATGTGTCGAGTGCAATATCTGTCGCATGATAGGCCGCAACCCGATCAGCAATCTGATTGTGAGCCTCAAGATCGGACTCGAACAATTCATTAAAACCTGTATCGGCCCATGTGATGGTCGGTATGCAGCAGAACAATAACAGCAAATATTTGTTCATCATTCTTCTACCGTTGTGTTGTAAGGAATGTTGATATGTAAATGATCGGCCTTGTCAAAAGCATCCGGTATGCCATTAACCGGTTCTATGTCTTCAATGAATTCTTTGGTGCGCATCGGGCGCCCGCGGGTTTCGAGTTGCCAGTAGGCATTAAAATTGTTTTTATTTTGTTGTAATCCATTCCACAGCATCCAGTAGACAACGGCTGTATTGGCGTCGCCGGGAGGTTCATTGGCAATAATATCAACAGCGCCACCACGCTGGTGGATGCCATTGGCTGCATTGCTAAACCATTCATTACGTTCCGGATTGCGCCAGCCGCCACTTAACCAGAGTTTGCTCTGGGGAACCGGGATCGCTTTTTTATTCAAATCGAGGAGGGGGTTGTCACGATAATAAGCCTGTTGTTGTGTATAAATATCTGCTACTCGTTGCACCAGGTCCAGCATGCCGTCATTCACTAATAAACCATAAGCACTTTCAGTGAGTGGATTGCCCAGGATGTTTGCCGGTTTGTCTGGAGTAGGTGTCAGCTCATCACGTCGGGGCACTGGCAGATTACCGTCATCGCCAAAACCATAACGTTTGATACCGTAATGATTGATATATTCCTGACGAATTAAATCCTTGTCATCCATGCTGATGGTGGCTTTATAACTTTCGATTACTCTGGCGTCCTGCAGCAGGTCGACGTGAATCTGGTAGGTGAGTCGTGGATTGAAAACAGAATCATCGGTTAGGCGCGTCCCACCGCCATATTTATGTCGTTCGCCATTGGTGCCGAGTCCTTTGCGGTATATCACCGGTAAATGAACTGGGGCGGCAGGTCGGAAAATTAATTTGTGGCGATCGGGCACAGTTGAGGCCAGTGGTTGTGAGCGCCAGACAATGATATTTTTTTCGCGACTGGTGTTGCCATTGAACTTTGAAATAACTTCGATCTCGCCGTAATTTTTTGACGGGATGGTTACTTGCCATTGCACCATAATATTGTTGGCTGAAACCGGTTCCAGTTCAGCAATGAATGGAATTTGCGTGGCCAGTGTGGCTGAAGGTGCATCGTGCTTGATGCCGTGAGGAATGGCTTGATTTGATGGCACAATTATGAAGGAGCGTGCAGCGTTACTATCGGCATCAGCCGACGTTGTAACCTTGAGCTGTTGTGCAGCGAGCTGGGCAGAACCCAGTGCGCAGGCAATATAGATTAATCGTGCAAGGGTTGCTGGCATGGATTGTCGTTCTTTGCCCGGGTATTAAAGTTGCAATTTAGTGTTATGCCGTGACTAACGCTGCCCATGCCGTAGCGATTGTTGCTATAGAGTGTTCGACGCACACCCTGTATTTCCGCGCAAATGGTCCATTCATCCAGGTAGTGGGTCATGAGTGGGGTGTAATCCATATGCTCTTTTTCGGCGGCTAACAAAAATTGACTGTTTTCATCGGTGCGTGTGCGTTGCACGGCGCGCAAGCATTCCGTATCGCCAGCATCCAGCGATAACAATATGAGTGTGCCGGGTGCGGGCGCATCATTGATCTGCAGGCTGCCATTAATATTGGGTGTTTTAAACCGCACGTAGGGTTGTGAGGTGCAGGCGCTGACAACAAGGCCGATGATGAGAATACAGGTAATTTTGTTCATGTTAGCCTGGCCGTATGGTGAAGTTGGTAAAGCCCAGTATAAAGCCCAGCGTGGCGAGTACCAGTGCGTATAGATCATAATAGTAGAAGTTAAAATGGCGTGTCATGGTCAATTGCCGTTCGCTAATACCAAAAGCAGGTGGTATACGCTGTGGTATCCAGGCATCACCAGCTTTAAAGCTAATACGATGCCACAGACGGTTATTGGCTTCGGATGCGTCTTTAAAAATAAAAAAATCACCGTAGTTGAGTGTTTTGATTCGGCGAGAGGTGATATCCGCTTTTTCATGCAAGGGTGTATTGTCAGCCACTACTTCAATAAATTTATTTTGTGACTGGTAAATACTGCCATACCAGGATTGGTTAAAACCCGGTTGTGTATAATCATTCAGGCCATGAAAGGCGAAAATCACCAGACCAAAGCCAAACAGGCCGTTAATGGCGCGTAACAGGGCACGTGAAATAAAGTTGATGCGCAATAAATAAATAACGAACACAACTAACGCCAAAACAAGTGTTAATAAAAATGGCACTGTGTCAGATGGTAGTTGAAAAGTGATGCTGATAAGATTCAGATCGAGACCCTGGTCTGCAACCAGATAACGCAGATATCGATAATAAATAAAAAAAAGGGCGCATAATCCAACAGCAAGATACGTGAGCAATTCAAAACGCTGGCGTTTCATCAACGGTAGCAAGGCATCTGGTTTTATGTTGGTTATCAGCGAGGGTTGCTCGCGCCAGGGGCATTCGAGCACATTGATGGATTTGCGTTTGCCCTTGGGTTTCAGGCTGCTATGTTCGGTTAGAGCATAGGTATTTTTTTCGAGGTGGGCGGCGGCACTGCTGGTGAGCAATATCTGGTTGGCATCGGCCTCGGCCTGGACCTT